>JAUWVK010000044.1 GCA_030617485.1 Gammaproteobacteria bacterium | reverse complement strand
AACGCCGTCACCCAGGGGAAGCAGGCAATGGAAACTATCAGTAAACGCCCCGGCAATTCCGAGCAACTCGATGTGGTGATTATTGGTGCTGGCCCTTCCGGTTTTTCTGCCTCATTAGGCGCGATGCAACACAAACTTCGTGCGGTCACCATAGAACAGGAATCATTGGGCGGCACCGTCTCACACTACCCGCGCGGCAAAATCGTCATGACCCAACCCGCCGTGCTTCCCATTATCGGTAAAGTTAATTTCCGCGAAACCACCAAAGAAAAATTAATGGCGTTCTGGGAAAAAGTGGTTGCCGACACTGGCCTGAAAATAAACTGTAATGAACGCATGGAATCCATCAAACCGGACGGAGATGGTTATGTCGTCACGACTAGTAAAAACAAATATAAAACCAAAAATGTATTGCTGACCATCGGTCGACGAGGAACACCTCGAAAACTCGGCGTACCCGGTGAAGAATTACCAAAAGTGGTTTACCGATTAATTGATGCTGAACAATATCGAAACCAGAAAGTACTCGTGGTGGGCGGTGGTGATAGCGCACTGGAAGCCGCCACTAGTATTGCAGATGAACCCGGCACCCACGTTACTATTTCCTATCGCAGTGAAGCATTTTCTCGCGCCAAGGAAAAAAATCGGCAAAAAGTTGAAGCTGCGGTAGCGGCTGGAAAACTCACTACACTAATGAAATCCAACACCAAAGAAATCACCGAAGATAAAGTGATCCTGGATCAGGAAGGTGAAGAAATTGAAATCGAGAATGATACCATCATCGTGAGTGCGGGCGGCATCTTACCAATTGGCATGTTAAAAGAATTAGGCATAGAAGTAGAAACCAAGCATGGGACGGCGTGAAATTATCTCACCCCAATGACCGTTTGCAGCGATAGCGGCCATCAAAACGAGTCACACCAAACGACTGCAGTCGGCAAAAAAACGGGCGCTGGTTTTAGGAGCATTTATCATTACACTAGATAACGTGACCTTTTATCGTCGCCTTGAGTTAAGATAGGGTGTTAATTACAGGACTACACCCCGCTGTGCCTGCAATTCAAGTTCAGATTTTTTATTTCTTAGGCTTTCGTTCAGGACGTTTTTTGCCGAGGTAGTGACAGACGACGGTTTTTTCTCCAGAGATACTCGGCAAGCTCATATCGCAAAGAAATGCCGCCATCATGGGATTGACCATTATAACGTCACCTTTCTTACATTTCTGTTGGTCTCCATACATTAATCCACCAATATCAGTACATACTGGATTAATTTCGTTAGCCCATACCCCAACAGGAGAGTTTAGAGCCAAAAAGCCACACACAGCCATTAATACTAATTTATTCATATCAATATAAAAAGTTCTGAACTTATTTGTTCGTGGTTTTACGATGACGCTAGAAATAAGTATAGTCAAAAATTATAAAAATAATTTATCGTACTAGTTTACTCAGCAATTAAGAGAAATACAGCGTCCGATTTGGATCGTAGCAGTCGTTCATCACTCCATCTTTTTGTTATAAAGACAAAGTGTTACGTCGACCGGTTGAAGTCACAGTATAAAGCGGACATTCGAGAGCTTCCCATATTATAATCTAAAATACCCCAAACAAGCCTTTATTCTTTTCCGCATGCGTCTGAATAGCATTGACCATTGCTTTGTTATTGATTGCTTTGGCCGCCGACAAAGGGTTTTCTTTCATTTTATTTTTTAGCTCCCAGTCTGCACCCTTATCTAGCAGTAATTTAACTACTGCCGTATGTCCCGCCTTTGCAGCCATAAGAATTGGCGTGGCCCGTAAATTACTTTCAGCGTTGATATCCGCACCTTTATTCAGCAATAGTTTTACCACTGATATTTCACCTGTGCCCGCCGCGACGTGTAATGGCGTATTTCCTTCCGGGCTGCGCGCACTGATATCTGCCCCTCGCTTTAGCAACAGCCCCACAACAGCTCCATGCCCGTGACGTATCGCCGCCATGAGCGCCGTTTCTGTGCGACCACTTGCTTTAACTTTGAAAGCTTTACTATCCAAAAGTAGCTGAACCATATTTTTATTACCAAATCTTGAAGCCAGCCATAACAGGTTATGACTATCACTGTCTTTCCATTTCAGATCAGCACCACGTTCTTTTAGTTTTTTGGCCAAAGCATTATGGCCGTGCTCTATGGCTAAACTCAATGCAGTTGCGTCATCCTTCGCCTGAATATTCAAACCTGCTTTTCGGTTTATTAGCCGACTTGCCGCATCGTCTCGTCCTGCGCGCACCGCCAACATGAGTGCAGTGTATCCGCCGTCATTACGAGCATTAATTTTTGCGCCTTTGTGAATTAACAATTCCAGGGTTTTCGGATGACCTTCACGTGCAGCCAGCATTAGTGGAGTAATGCCACCACCTGTTTTCTGATTAACCTGCGCACCATGAGAAGCCAGGTATTTAGCCACACTGTACTGTCCCTGTTGCACTGCTAGCGAAAGTGCTGTTTCACCCTCGGGGCTTTTTTTGTTGACATTACCCCCTTTGCTTACCAGTTTGGTGAGTTCTTTCAAACGACCTTCCCAGGCAGCAATCATAAGTGGAGTCCAGCCTTGATACAGCTTTCCACTGCCCTTGTTCTTTTTGGAAGTTTTAAACTTGGGTGCAGCTAGCATGACATGACTCACAGCGCCACGTTTTTTCAATAAGGCAATAACTGAACGCTTTTTATTTTGCTTAGCCAAACTTAATGCAGAATGTCCGGCGCGATTGCGTATATTTATTTTCGCGCCTTTATCTAGCAAATAAGCGGCTGTTTTGGGGTGACCTTTTTCTGAGGCAAACATTAATGCGGTTTCATCCATGCGATTACGTGCGCCAACTTTTGCCCGTGAAGCAACCAAAGCACGCGTAATACCTACATCACCTTTGGATGCGGCAAACATCAATGCTGTCCAACCCTGTTTATTGGTGCTGTTTACTTTCGCGTCACCCGTTAACAATGCCTTTACCGCATCACCACGCCGACTTGCGCTGGCAATCATTAACGCAGTATCGCCATATTCGTTTTGGGCATTGATGTTCGTCTTAAAATCCAGGAGTTTATTAATTGTTCCAGCATGACCACCTCTGGCCGCCAACATTAAAGGTGTCCAGCCACGAGAATCTGCCTTGTTAACAGACGCGCCATTTTTCAGCAATACTGATACTCCAGAAACAAAACCTGCGGCTGCAGCAATCTGCAAGGCAGTACGGCCATCACCATCGGTTGTTTTTAAGCTCGCGCCCGCTAAAAGCAATAGACTAGCGGTATCGGCCTGTTTTTCCCTTATTGCAACAATCAGCAAAGGCAACTTGTCACCATCCCTCTGATTGACTTTGCCGCCGTGCTTTAACAACAAAGAAACCAGTTTAGGTTTGCCGCGCTTCACTGCTCGACTCAGCGCAGATTCACCACGCTTGTCCTTTCGGTTGGGGTTGGCTCTTGCCTTAAGTAATAGTTTGGCCGTCGCTGGGTGATTTTTATCTACTGCCTCCATAAGAGGTGTACGTTTAAAATCATCAGAGTCTTTAACGCTTGCTTTAGCTTTTAATAATTCTCTAACTGCTCCCAGCGCACCCTCACGACTAGCAACAAGCAACGCTGACTCACCTTTAACATTAAACTTTTTAACTTTGGCACCTTTTGAGATCAGGTGCTTAACAACCTGTCGGTGATTTTTTTCCGCAGCCAGCATCAGCGGGGTATTGCCTTGTTCATCTTCCGATTTATTTACATTAACTCCCTGACCTAACAGATGTTTCACGTTATCCAGGTCACCTGTGCGTGCAGCTTTACGTAATGCTTCTCCTGGATCACCCACAATTTTTGATTTCTTTGGGCCTGCCTTGAGATTTTTTAAGCGTTCTGCTGCCTTGCGATGATCTTGTCCAGCGGCCTTCACATACCATTCACGTGCAGCAACACGATCACGATCTATTCCCCTCCCATTTTCCAGCATCACTCCAAGAGTAAATTGTGCATTGGCATGTCCCTGCCTGGCTGCTTTTTTGTACCAGCTTGCCGCCTGCCTGGGATCTTTCTTTACGCCCTTTCCCGCACGATACAATGCTCCCAAACTGAACTGCGCCTCGGCATGCCCCTGTTTGGCCGCAAGACGATACCATTGCGATGCGCGCTTATAATTTCGATCGACACCACGACCTTTACGATAAATATCACCCAGTTTATTCTGCGAGTGCGCTTGTCCTTTTTTGGCCTGTTTATCCCACAGCCGCATCGCTTCTTCATAGTGACCATTGTCGTAAGCAGTTTGCGCCGTATCATCTGCTAGCACTGGATTCGCGGAGGCGACAAGCACACACAGTAAATATAAAAAACCGAATAATCTTTTTTGGACACTCATCATTTTTCTATTCTCACTTCCGCAGGACGAATCCAGACCCAGGCAACGATAAACGCGCCAAATGCCATTGCCGACGCAAGCAGATATACATTGTCGGGGCCAATGGTTTCCCAGCCTAACCCACTCACAAAACTTCCGGCCGCGCCACCAGCACCAAAACTCAAACTGCTGTACAAAGCCTGCCCTCTACCCTGAAGCCGCCCGCTGAAATTACGATGAATCAGCTGAATAGCACAGGCGTGGTAGATTCCAAAACTAGCCGCATGCAACAACTGCGCAAAAATCATTACGCTAATAGTTTCTGGAAACTGGCTAATCAACACCCAGCGTAACACTGTCAACCCCAGGCTTGTCAGTAACAGAGTTCTCAATCCGAAACGTTGAACCCAGCGGTGCATAATCAAAAATACGCCCACTTCGGCAAGTACGCCCAGAGCCCAAAGCTGACCAATGGAAGAATTCGAGTATCCGTGCCCTTCCATATAAATAGTATAAAAAGTGTAGTACGGCCCATGACTGGCTTGCATTAAAAAACATACCACCAGTAAAGCGGCTACTTCAGGTCGCAATAAAACCTTTAATAATGGCTCATGGGGTAGTGATAAATGACCAGACGCCCTTTCCGGCACCACAAGGCTGGATAACCACATAGCCGCAAACAAAATAATAATGACCACCGGCAGAATACCGGCTCCCTGTGCATCCAGTACCGGACCAAGAGCCGCCACAGCAACAATAAAACCAATGGAACCCCACAGACGTATGGCACTGTACCGATGACTATGTTCCCCAAGATGATTAAACGTGGTGGCTTCAAACTGCGGCAGCGCGGCATTCCAGAAAAAACTGAATGCAATCATCACAATCACCAACCACCAATAACCGCTATTTAGAAACACGCCAGCAAAACACACCAGTGAAAGCAAACAACCGATGCGCACGATGCGCATACTTTTACCAGTGTGGTCGGCAATCCATCCCCACACATTGGGCGAAATAATTTTGGTGGCCATCACTATGGCCATCAAAGTACCAATATCACGCGCAGAATAATCGAGGCTCTTTAAATAAAGAGACCAGTAAGGAATCAACGCACCAAGGGAGGCAAAATAAAAAAGATAAAAACCAGAAAGGCGCCAGTACGGAACGGCCGACTGGTCAGGATCAGATGGGGGGTGTGACACCTGTCTATTTACTATTTAGCTGGAAGGTGTGCTAGCCGGGATAACAGGTGTACTACTTTCTACGTCAGCATTTTGTGCACGATGGCGTAATAGATGATCCATCAACACAATAGCTAGCATGGCCTCGGCAATAGGTGTTGCACGAATGCCTACACACGGATCGTGTCGACCTTTGGTAACAACTTCTACCGGTTCACCTTGCAGGTTTACACTCTTGCCGGGCAAGCGAAGACTCGACGTCGGCTTGAGCGCCATACTCACCAGAATATCCTGACCCGAGGAAATGCCACCTAAGGTGCCACCTGCATGATTGCTAAGAAAACCTTCAGGGGTAATTTCATCACGATGTTCCGTGCCCTTTTGCACCACACTTTCAAAACCGGCACCTATTTCCACGGCCTTGACGGCATTAATGCTCATCATGGCGTGAGCGATGTCGGCATCAAGTCGATCAAAAATAGGTTCACCCAGTCCTGGCATCATTCCGCTAGCGACCACATTAATGCGCGCACCGATGGAGTTACCCTCTTTGCGCAGGGCATCCATGTAATCTTCCAGTTCATTTACCTTGCTAGCATCCGGACAAAAGAAACTGTTGTTATGCACCTCATCCCAGTCCAACGTTTCAGCCACAATCGGGCCTAACTGCTTGAGATAACCGCGAATCACAATGCCGTATTTCTCATTGAGGTATTTTTTGGCAATACCGCCTGCCGCTACGCGCATAGCCGTTTCACGCGCTGAGGAACGACCACCACCACGGTAATCCCGGAAGCCATATTTCTGCTGATAGGTATAATCCGCATGGCCAGGCCGAAAACGATCCATAATTTCGGAGTAATCTTTGGAACGCTGGTCGGTGTTGTGAATAATCAGCGCGATAGGCGAGCCAGTGGTTTTACCCTCGAACACACCAGAGAGAATCTGCACCTCATCAGCCTCACGGCGTTGAGTGGTATGACGTGACTGGCCAGGCTTACGCAGATCCAGATCGCCCTGCAAATCAGCCTCACACAGCTCCATTCCCGGCGGACAGCCATCTACCACACAGCCAATCGCAGCCCCATGGCTTTCGCCAAATGAGGTCACCGCAAAACATTTTCCATAGGTATTACCAGACATGGCCGCCATTGTAGCGGGTTACGGCCAACTCAGGAACCGCCACATACAGAGCAATAACAACATCCAATAATCAACCAAGATACGGAAAATTGTACAAAAAACAGTCAATCAGATTGCGTCCACACCCGTTCTGGTTTAACCTGCGCGGCCTGATCTGGAGACGACTGCATGGATGCAGGAGGTAGAGTAACGCAGGAGCAGTTACCGAGGTGGCCGAGTGGCGTACCAAATAAGGTGCACGCAGCGAGTTCCTGATTACTTGGCTGAGGAACGGTTTAAGTTATCAAATAACAATTTACCTGGAGAGGTGTCCGAGTGGCTTAAGGAGCACGCTTGGAAAGCGTGTGTACGTTAATCCGTACCGAGGGTTCGAATCCCTCCCTCTCCGCCATACAGTCTGAGCTTAGGAGAAGATCTCCCCACGAGATCGTGAATCTCCTAAGGATTCAGAGAGATACGCCGCTTAAAGCGGCGTTTTTTTTGCCTTTTCCCGAACTACTTCTCGAAAGATAGCCTGAAATTCCCCATTTGTCTCGAATGCCCATTTGAGTAGTTCGGTTACAGCATCACAGCCTGAATAATTAGGCGCAAATTGGTCACGTTTGCCTTTTTATTTTCGGTTTATGTAGAGGTAATTTTCAAAGCAAGACTAAATAGGCATTCGAGAAGTCACAAACCAGTGATTTTTACGAAAAAGATACAATAAAATCCGAAGGTTCCATCGTTGTCGCAATCACTACTTAGTGGCGGTACTTCAGAGAATCAATTTCATCTTGAAGATCATCTAATTTCTGTTCAAATGTTGGCTCCGCTTGCCATTCTCCCGAAGGATTCAACCAGAACTTAAAATAGTAGTCCTCTGTTTCCCCAGCTGAATCCATTAGCCCAAATAACAGGTCGTTAAAGTTAAAAGCAGAGCCGCTAGAAAAGCTGTCCATGCTGAGCTGTGTTAATTCGTCATATCTAATTTTGATCGGCAATTGAAATAAACAGTAGAAATACTCAGTATCGCGTTGGCAATTGCGCAACAATCGAGCATCCCCGTAATGCAACTCCAGACCTAATGAAGCGCGACCTGGTTGTCCACCCATAGCAAATAAAGCAGTGAGTATAGTGGCCTGCTGACCATGCAGTAAGTGGCCATTGATTTGATCAAATCCACTTTTTCTAACATGACGTCGTATCATTGCCAGTCGAACTTCCTCGCTAGTGGGGGGGCAATAAGTATCGCCATGGTGTTGACTACTACAGTTCGTTGGGATTTTTCCTCCGCTAGCTTTTATTTGTTTTTCCAGCACGGAAGTACGTGCAGCAATGCCCTCGGGGGTATCAGCATATTTTTCAGCCATTGAAGCCTTGATACGTTCTATGTACTCGCGTTGTGCCCTTGCTATTTTTCTCTGGTGTTCCGCTATGGCAATAGCACGTTGCTCGGCCTCTATACGTTTTTTCTCTCGCACTTCTTCGGCCTTCGTAAGTATCGGCGCAGTCTGGTCGCATGGAATAGGTATATAGGTGTCGGGGCGGTAACCGTTGGCCATTATCAATTTACGCTCATAAGCGTTCCGTACGCTTTGGCAATCAGTTAGCCGCAACAACTCTATATCGGATGTAACGCAAGCTTGTAGATGTTGGGCGGATTGCTTAGGGTTGTAATTGTCACACGCTTGCAAGTAGTCAGGTAGGGGGCCACGGGCTTTTTTCGCAGCAGACATAATGGTCTTACATTTGTCGACAGCCACTTCTCCCGCATTAATTTTTACGGATTGCGCGCTAGAGACTCCGTTCTGGTAGGCTCGTTGGAGTTCTACACAGGGCGGTAGTGTCAGACGATTATTTCTGACCAGCATGGGCGAAACACCGGCAACGCAGTTATAAAAAAAGTTTTCATCGTTACTATTCGCTATGCATTGAGACCAGTAGGGTGGTTTGCCTGTGGAAATCTTTATAACTTCTGCAAAAGTACGGCAGTCGGGCAACCGATTGACAGTTTGGATGGGGCTTTCCGTTTTGCTGTTTGTTTTCTTCTCTGATCTAATTTTGCCATAGTAAAGTGATTTGTATTCTTTCTGGTTGGCATACGCAGTGACGGCATAAAAGTGTGAAATATTGAAGAAGCTCGATAACTCAGAGCAGGTCAGGGCTGGAGAGTCCAGGCGGATGACACGGTGACTGGCAGATATCGGGGGTTTTTGTCCCCTTAAATCAGTGAGCATGCTCACTGATTTCTGAATGCATTGATAAAGCGCATCTTTGTCATTGATATCTACGGTACTATAACAACTGTAAGCAGGTTTTAGTGCAGAAACAAACGAATCATTTTGTGCAATGGTGGCAGAATCTATAGGCTTTGAAATAATTGTAATGATAACGGATCTTGATGAAACTTTGAAACTGACCTCGTTTTTGTGACTGACTGAGTCGCTATTTTCCTGGCACTTGCCACCGGCTTTTCGCCCCACGTTGCAATTACTTTTATTAATTCCTAATGCCTGTTGCAGGGAATTGTAGAGGTCGACAACCTCTTGATTCTTGAAAGTGTTTTTTTTACCGGAGCGCTTTTCTGAAAACGAAATCTTGAAAACCTCACCATCTCGTTCACGAAACTTTACCTGGTATGTACCGGTCGCTGTCTTGCGGCTGTATTTAGAAGACGTTCTGTTATGTTGTGGGGAATAACTTGTGTTCGAAAGTTTATAGCCACCATCTTTAAGTTTCGCATGTAATTCCGGGGCAGTTAACTTTAGAGAAAATCCTTGCCACTCAAAATTTTGTAGAGTCTTGCTTGAAAGAGAAGCTTGACAAATATTTGGAGAGATAATCGACAGGAAAAATAATAAACTGATAAATGCATGCCATATAGTCGTGGAGCTACCATAATGTTTCATATCAATTCTCCATACTTGAATAGTATGAGACAGGTCAAAATTTCATTTTTGTCGGACTTGCAATAAATGACATGCCACTGACAATCGATTGTATACTCATGTCGTATACAGAACAATTGCGCCGATCAGTTGAACTCGCCACCTAAACCTCTCTTAACTTCAATCACGTAATGCCCCCTCCAACCCACCCAACTCCCCACAATCCACCTATACTTATCCAAATCGAGGTAAGCAATTTCAGTGTTGCAGATTGGGAGAAACACATGTCACACATTAGCACCTACTACAAAGGCAATGGTCTTTTTGAAAGCGTGATGGGAAACCACACCATTACTATCGATATGCCTGAATCAATGGGTGGTAGGGATCGCGGCCCGATGCCCCCGCATCTGTTTGCGGCCTCTTTAAGCTCCTGCGTGGGTGTGCTCATTACGGACTTCTGCCATAAACACCAGCTAAACCCGGAGGGCCTTGAAGTCCACGCCTCTTACGAGATGGCAAAACACCCCATCCGCATAAGCGACATCAAGGTCAACGTTGAATTACCCAATATGGTCTGTGATGATGAATGTATGCAAAAAGCCATTGCTCACGTTGCGGAACACTGCCCGGTACATGAAACGGTTTGTTCTATGGAAGATGTCGACTTAACCTTTAACTTCGGAAAAACTTAACAAGGCCAGCATAACCATAAATGGAACAACGTCGCCCAGACATCACCGTCATCACATTGAGCCTGACTGGTATTCTTGCCATCAGTTTACTTTTGCAGCACGAGTTTGCATTAAAACAGGCCCTGTTATTTCTTGTCGGTACCGGCCTTGGCCTTTGCCTTATGCATGCGCTGTTTGGTTTTTCCGGCGGATGGCGCTTTTTTATCAGAGACAGAAATAGCGCCAGTGTTCGTGCCCAAATTCTGCTGCTTGCACTGACATCAGTACTGTTCTTCCCCATTCTCGGCAACGTTTACCCCGAAATTACTGGCCACGCCGCCATGGGGCCCGTTGGTGTATCCGTTTTAGTCGGCGCCTTCCTGTTTGGAATCGGTATGCAGTTAGGAGGAGGCTGCGGATCGGGCACCTTGTATACCGTCGGCTGGGGTCATACCGACATGCTCATTACCCTGACCTTTTTTATTATTGGTGCAACTCTGGGATCTGCACACTTACATTGGTGGTTAACCTTACCTAATATAGGCAAAGTATCGTTGATAAACGAAATGGGATGGTTGCCAGGCTTGTTAACGCAATTACTTGTATTAGGCGCATTGTATTTTCTGGTTCGCTACATGGACATTAAAAAAAATACGTCGCTCAAATCCATTACCCATAAATCAGCAAGACAAACTGACAACAAACCCCTTATCCAGAAACTTGTATCAGGCCCCTGGCCATTGCTGTGGGGTATTTTGGGATTAGCACTTTTTAATTTATTCACCATGCTGCTGGCTGGGCATCCCTGGTCCATCACCTTCGCTTTTGGCCTATGGGGTACCAAAATATGGAGTGCCATGGGCGGTGATATTTCAACCTGGCAATACTGGGCTGGAGGCTATCCCGCCAGAGCATTAGCCAGTAGTGTGCTGGGTGACACCACATCCATCATGGATTTCGGCGTCATCATTGGCGCCATGTTGGCTGCGGCTCTGGCCGGTAAATTTGCCCCGGAAGCAGTAATAAAAAGAAAGCGCGTGATCACCGCAATCATCGGTGGGTTATTATTAGGTTATGGTGCCCGCCTCGCCTTTGGCTGCAACATTGGCGCCTTACTGGGTGGCATTAGTACCGGTAGCCTGCACGGCTGGCTGTGGCTGGTGGCTGCATTTTGCGGCTCTATTTTTGGGATACACATAAAAATCTGGGCCGGTATTGATAAACCGATTCGAGACAAAGCGGTATGAAGAATAAAATCATTCTGGGCTCGGCCTTGAGCATAGCTG
>JAUWVK010000111.1 GCA_030617485.1 Gammaproteobacteria bacterium | reverse complement strand
GCCAAAACTTTTGGTGCTGAAGATGGCCATAAGTTTGTCAATGGAATTCTGGATGGTGTTGCTAAACAGTTACGTTCGATAGAGATTAAGGCAGCAGCCTCCCGATCTAAAACCACCGCTAAAACTTCCACTAAAGCTTCCCCTAAAGTTTCTACAAAAATACCTACAAAAGTTTCCAAAAAGACTCCAGCAACAGTTCGCTCTGTTAAATCTTCTAGTAACAAGAAAGGGGCCTCGGGCAAATAGCCCATTGCCGTGTCACACATGTCCAGCTCCGAGTTTGACATCATTCGGCGCTATTTCACCGGTCAACAATCTAATCGTGCGGACGTTAGTCTTGGTATAGGTGACGATGGCGCTTTGTTGCGACCGCCTGCAGGCCAATCTCTGGTGGTTTCAGCTGACACATTGGTGAGCGGTGTACATTTTCCTGTTAATACTGCGCCAGAGGCAATTGGCCATAAAGCTCTCGCGGTCAACCTAAGTGATATGGCTGCTATGGGTGCGGAACCGGCATGGTTTACGTTGGCGATTACATTGCCTGACTCGAATGAAAATTGGTTAACGCATTTTTCGCAAGGGTTGTTCGCGTTGGCGCGTGAGCATAATGCTCAACTCGTGGGTGGTGATACCACCCATAGTCCGCCGCATACTCCGCTCAGCATTACTATTCAAATTATGGGTTTTGTGCCGGAAGGCAGCGCGTTAACAAGGAGCGGTGCTGTTGTTGGTGATGGTATTTATGTAACGGGTACTTTGGGTGACGCCGGAGCTGGTCTGCACTTTAAACAGGGCAAGATTAAACCACCCGCACCTATTTCCAAAACATTACAGAATAAACTTGATTTTCCATCACCTCAGATTGCAGTTGGATTGGCGTTGCGTGGATTGGCAAGCGCAGCTATTGATGTTTCGGACGGCTTGAGCGCAGACTTGAGCCATGTGCTTACTGCCAGTAGCGTGGGTGCTGATATTAATATCGATAAACTCCCTCTGTCGAATGCTTTTCAGAGTCTGAAATTAGCCGATGACTGGCAGCTAGCAGCCAGTGCCGGTGATGATTACG
Organism: Gammaproteobacteria bacterium; assembly: GCA_030617485.1. The sequence goes on along the minus strand of JAUWVK010000111.1, from coordinate 4,376 downwards.
AACTGTGTTTTACCGTACCTGAATTGTACGAGAAAAAAATGAGAGAAAAACTCAATGCTTTAGGGTGTGCGTGTACAAAAATAGGAACTGTATCGGAGCATGTAGGCATACGTTGGCATGATAAATTAGGTCATGAAATTATGCTTTCTTTTGCAGGGTATGATCACTTTAAAAGTGACAAGGAAAAATCAGGAAGTGCACAATGATTAAACGTCACTTGTTTAAACGTAATAGTGCACCTGCCAGTGTGTGGCGTAACCCCATTCATTTTCTGGCCTTTGGTTTTGGTAGTGGTGCAGCACCTGTTGCGCCGGGTACCTTTGGCACCCTGGTAGCAATTCCTCTTTATTTGTTAATTGCGCCGTTGTCGTTATGGGTCTATCTGACTATCGTTGCTGTCATGGTATTGGTGGGCATCTGGTTATGCGACGTCACCAGCCGGGATCTGGGTGTGCACGACCATTCAGGTATCGTCTGGGATGAAATTGTAGGTTATTTGATTACCATGGCTGCTGCACCAGAGGGTATTGGGTGGATGGTGGCGGGGTTTTTGCTGTTTCGTTTTTTTGACATATTAAAACCCTGGCCTATTCGTCAAATAGATCGGCAGGTCGAAGGAGGCTGGGGAATTATGCTGGATGACATTATAGCGGGCATTTTTTCCTGGTTGATATTACAGGCAGCATTTCTGCTTTATACCAATACTTAGAAGAATATAGTGGCATATGCATAAATTGTCAGGAGGTAGCTCAGATGGATAGGATCATTCGTATGCTGGGGCTGGGTTTGTTAATGAGCGCCATGCAAGTAAGTCAAGTTTACGCCGGTGAAGTGGAGGTTGTTAAAACCCGCTTTGAATTACGCACAGGTAGTTGGCATGTGAGGACTACATTACGTCATGGTGATACGGGCTGGTCTCATTATGCCGATGCATGGCGAGTGGTCACTGTGGCGGGTGAAAATTTGGGTACCCGCACGCTTTTTCACCCGCATGAGCAGGAGCAACCTTTTACTCGCAGCCATACGGTGCAAATCCCAAAGGGTACCAATATTGTGTATGTCGAGGCTCATGACAAGGTGCATGGCTGGAGTAAGAAACGCGTAAAAGTAGACCTCAGAAAAGCCAGTGGAGATCGTTTTGAGGTTCATCGCTAACTCGAGTCTTGAGAATAACAGCTTGTTTTTCAATGGTTTGTAAAAGGTCCTAAAATACGGTCTTTTAATGGCTGGAAGGGCCTAAAGTATCACCTATCTAAACCGCTAGTTTACTTCGAATGCTCGCACATCAGGGGCTTATTGTTTGAAGTAAACTGGATGCAAATTTAATGGCCCAAAAAACACGACTTAATTCAAATGAAGTCACTAACCTTCTAATGGGTTCCCCTATTACTGTTTGTGAATGGATGCAAAATGGTATGTTACATGCTGAAGTTGCAGGCGTAGTACAACGTCCATTTACCATGGGAGATGTCGCACAATTTGCCAGAGAAAATGGTAAACAATTTAATCGTCCTGATCGAGGTGATTTACGAGTACTTATTGTAAATAGTGATGTGCAGTCAGCAAGCCGTTTGGTTGAAATCCTGGATACACTTTCAGAATCTACAGAGACTGTTGCTGTACACAGTATTTTTGATGCTGGCCGAAAAATTACCGATTTCCGTCCCGATATAGTGTTGATTGATTCAAAAATTCTTCGTCAGGAAAGTCTGGAAATATGTCGCTTAATTAAGAGCGAGCATGCAACGCGTCATGTGCAAGTTGTCGCAGTATTGGACCCTGCAGATCGTGATCATAAGCAACGTTTGTTAATGGCTGGTGCAGACTCCTGTCTTAATGCACCTATCGATAACCAGGCGTTGTTAGATATTATGGGGTTATGTTTTGAGTCCCATAAAAAAGAGGAAGGCGTTTTTCAAGAAACACAGAATTAAAAACAGGTATCAGGGAACATAGATATCGTAACGGGTATTTTTTGATTCCACTGTACCGTTTGGTTTGCGATTATTAAGAATTTTGCCGCTGAGTATCGGGGCAGTGCGTGGTCTTTTAACTGTTACCCGACGTTTTGCGCAAGTTAATGCGGCATGCAGTAGTTGACTTGCATCTTCATCATCTCCCGCTAGCTGTCTCAATACCCTCATCTCTTTTTTTACCAGCGCACTTTTATTACGGTGTGGGTACATAGGGTCCATGTAAACTACATCGGGGTGATTCTCTGTAGGAAGATCAGCAAGCCATTTAATGGCATCAGCTGTGACCAGATTCATGCGGTCAGTAACAATTGTTTTTAGTTCAATATCGTGTGAAGCACGTCCAAGTCCATCCTCCAGTAATGCGGCAATAATAGGTGAGCGTTCGATAAGCATTACCTGAGCGCCAAGACTGGCCATTACAAAAGCATCTCTACCCAGCCCGGCTGTCGCATCAATAATTGTTGGGTTAGCCCCACCTTTTAGGCCAACAGCTTTGGCTAAAGGCTGTCCTCGGCCTCCACCAAAGTGATGGCGATGCCCAACCTTGCCAGCAATAAAATCAATATATAGTGAGCCCCCAAGGTTGCCGCTTGGGTCAGTAAGTGTCAGCCGTTGCAGGCCGCTGGCATTATCGTTTTCATAACTTAGAAATAAGTCAAAAGTAGAACAATGGTCGATACTGTCGTGGTTGTTGTTATCGCGACATATAGGGAGATTTAAATTTTTTGCAAGTAACGTACAGCTACTGGTATGTTCTAAGTTGGTTGCAACGGCTATAGAAGGCATATTATTTATGAATTTTTTAATGGCTAGCGTTAAACAGGAAAACCTCGGGACTGCACTTCACTTTTTGCCTGTAGTGCCAACAAAGCCATTTGAAAATCTTTTTCCCAGTCATATGGTTGCGATGGTGATAGTGATTTTACGGGTTTTATGTCGTCCATAGAAGAATGAGCATAGATGTGTACCTGGCGTGTTTCTGCTATTGATGGCGTCATGTCAGGCCAAACATCATGCAATATGTTTTTAGGGCGATGTGATTCCCATTGGTCTAGCAAGCGATAATCACTGGATAGTGTCGCGAGCATTTCTTTGCTTCCAGTTTGTCTTTTATTGGTGTTTTCATCAACGTGATTGGTGAAAATATAAATGATTAGTTTGGGTTTCAATTTAACAAGATCAGACGAGGGATTGCTTTCGGCTGGGGGCCAGGAAACCAGTATAGTATTGCAGATCTGTTCATCAACAGGGTCATTGCTGTAGCTGTAACAATGAGTATCTGTAAATGATTCTATTTGATTAGGTTTGTCAGAAACTCGTTTAATTCCGGTGACATGGATTCCTTCTCGGCCAATAAGGCTGCCAATAAAGCCATTGCCTGGGTACAGATCACACATCTCTGGGTTAGTAGAGCCTGGTTGTGACACCTGTTTGGTGTAGTGGGCAATTTTTTGTATTTCTTCACGTAATGGAAAATATGGTGCTACTGTTGGACCATATACGGCAGGATCTCGATCAGGGTTGCTAAAAATCAGGTTGTGTAGAGGCAGGCCCTTTATCCGCTCTTCAAATGTAAGTGAATTATCCCAGGCTGAGTGTTCTTTTTCCTGAAAGGCAATAATGCGGTTGAACATATCCTCGGTAAAGGTGCTCATGTCCCGGAGTGGTTCAAAGTTTGTCATGTTTCGTAGCGTTCTTTATGGCTGGTTAAAATAGCTGGTCAGTGTAAATGGCCTTGCTGGATGTGACAACAAGGAAATAGAATAGGAAAAAAACCGGAGGAAATGGAATGTTTTATCTGAGGGCGTTATGGATATCAGCTGGTTTATTATGGTTGGCGATTGTACCGGTATATGCCAATAGCACTATCGCACTAGTGCATGTGTTTGAGAATGTTGTTTTAAACAGGCCGCTAGCTATCCTTCAGGCGCCAAATAAACCGAATGTTTGGTATGTGGTTGAGCAGGCTGGGCGAGTGCTGCGCCTTGATGGTCGTGGAGGAAAAATCAATAGCACGGTTTTTGTTGATATAAGAGACCGTGTGCACTCAGAACAAAATGAAACCGGCTTACTGGGTATGTCATTCGACCCTGAATTTGATAAAAACGGTTACGTTTATCTTTCTTATACTCGCGATAATAATTCGCTGGAGTCTGTGTTAACCCGATTTGTGAGTGGAGATAAAGGTAAAACGTTAGAGGCGGAGCGGGAACAGATACTTTTTTCTATAAAACAACCATTCTCAAATCACAATGGCGGTGATATCCATTTTGGACCAGATGGTTACCTGTACTATGGCTTAGGGGATGGTGGGGCGGGGGGTGATCCGAAAGGCAATGGCCAAAACAAGCAAACGTTGTTAGGTGCTATGTTGAGGATTGATGTTAGTGGCAACTCAGA
>JAUWVK010000017.1 GCA_030617485.1 Gammaproteobacteria bacterium | reverse complement strand
GTCATAATTGCATTTGCAATGCCTGATGAAGATGAGTACCCAGGTACTATTACAGCGGTAGATGAAAAACAGGTAACGGTTGATTTCAATCATCCTATAGCGGGTCATGAAATTGTTTTTGATGTGGAGATACTGGAAATAGTGAATGGCGGCGAACAGCCAGTTGTGCAGTGATTCGTTGTTATAGAATGGCCACTGTTTTTTCTGAGAAAATAAATATGAAAATCATGTTAGCTAATCCACGCGGGTTTTGTGCTGGCGTTAATAGAGCGATTGATATTGTAGAGCGCGCGCTCGATAAATTCGGTGCGCCAATTTATGTGCGTCATGAAGTCGTTCACAATAAATTTGTTGTTGATAGCCTGCGTGAGAAAGGCGCGGTATTTGTTGATGAACTGGACGATGTTCCGGAAGGCGGGACAGTTATTTTTAGTGCGCATGGAGTGTCAAAAGCGGTGCGACAAGAAGCGCAAGGGCGTGGATTAACAGTATTTGATGCGACCTGTCCGTTGGTAACAAAAGTACATCTGGAAGTTGTTCGGCATGAAAGATCTGAGCAGGAAGTTGTTCTTATTGGTCACGCAGGTCACCCTGAAGTGGAAGGTACGCTAGGTCAGTATGATGGCGAAGGCATGTATCTTGTAGAGTCGCCGGAGGACGTTGCGGCGCTCAAGGTAAAATATCCTGCGGATCTTGCTTATGTAACGCAGACCACTTTATCTATAGATGATACCGCCCTTATTATTGATGCATTGCGTGATCGGTTCCCTAATATTCAGGGACCAAAAAAAGACGATATTTGTTACGCCACACAAAATCGCCAGGATGCAGTAAAAAAAATGGCGCAACGTTGCGATCTGATGTTGGTGGTTGGGTCTGCCAATAGCTCCAACTCTAATCGACTGTCTGAATTAGCAGATCGCCTGGGAACGGAATCTTATTTGATTGATAGCGCGGATCACATACAGGCGGAATGGCTTGAAGGAAAGTCCTGCATCGGAGTAACTGCAGGAGCATCTGCCCCCGAGGTGCTGGTTGAAGAGGTGGTTGATCGTCTTAAGGAGATGACGTCAGCAACTGCTATTGAATCCGATGGGCAGGTGGAGGGTATCGTTTTTTCGTTACCCAAAGCGTTGAAAAAATAAAATGCCCCAGGTTTTTCTAGCGGAATTCACATACGTTGTGGCGCAAAAAAGGCCCGCTTCAATAAAAAGCAGGCCTTTAATTTATACAGTTAAAGAAAGCTAATCTTAATCTCGCCAATAGGTTTCTTCCATCTGAATAGAGTTTGGAAGCTCTTCGCACTCTGTTCCTTCGCAATGAATCAGTTCAACGTCACCATCAGATTTTTCACGGAACAGAATGGTGGGTGATGAAGGGATACCTTTTTGCGACAGTTTCTTTGCAGTGCGATCCGCTATCGTAGCAACGATTATCTCGCCATCCGCGTCCAGACTGACGGGTGGTGCTGCGTTAAAGAGGCTAACACGATACAAAGTTCCTGCTCCTGGCTGCACCTTGCAATCGTCTGATATCGCTGATGTTGGTGGTGTGTAGGTTGTAAAGAAAATTTCGCCGTTAAGAGTAATAGAAGGCGCTAGCACTTTTTCTCCATTGCCGCCGCCGAGCTTGATATACCAGCCATCTGAATCGGCCAGATCGCTGATATTGTCGCCATCGAGTGCTGGAATGATGGTGAGATCAAACAGATTGCCAGTGCCGCCATTGTCACTATCTTTATGTATGATGGCTGTAAAATTATCAGGCGCAGTGCTAAAGAAGTTTGGGTCACGAAGTGAATAGAATCGATCATCGACACGGACGGCGCCATTGGCAATAGAGTTTAATGGGTGTGATCTGTAGCCTGATCCAATATTGACTGAAACATACGGTTCAGCGCCGGGTTGTTGGGGCTGAGTCATAACTACATCAGGGGGATAATAAAAGCGCCGATTGTTAATCGCATCGGTGTCAGTTTTACTGCCGAGGTCCGCAAGAAGCACACCAGTACTGTCAGCGAGGGTGGAATTAAGATCGATGCGGAAAACCTGGCCGTCCATATCACCCACATAGAGTCGGTCTGTATGACCATCAAAGTCACTATCCACTAATTTTACATCTGAAGGGATGCTGTTAGTCATGGACGAAATAACGGTGGAGTCAGCCTGCCAGAGTTTGGCGCCAGTGTCGGCATCTACAATGAAAATGGCGCGGCCGATTGTGTCTGCTGCATTCACAGGGTTGGCATCTTGAGCGGTGTCGTAACCACCACCAAAAATCAGTACAGTTCTTGTGCCGCTATCAGCGCTATCATCTTTAATGGTTGTTACAGTAGGTCGTGACCAGCTTTGTCCAAGTTCACTAAAGCCTGTGGTGCCTTCAAGGCCACCGCCACCCTTGATCACCCATTTTAAAGTGGGTGCATTCGGGTTGGTAACATCCAGCGCATAATAATTATTACCACCACGACGCATGCCGACGTATACGTACACATGGTCGTCACCGCTGATGCTAGCATCACCATTGATATCATTTACCCATGCGGTGACGTCGCCATCTAATCCGTAAGGGTGGGCGCCTGAGTTGCTAGCCAAAATGTCCAGGTTGGGTAGTAATTCATTGGGCATGAAGGCAAATCTTTCTTCTCCTTCTGCCAGAGTAGCATCAGCACCGGCGTTGATAGCATGTAGGAAGCCACCGTTGGTGGCGACAAACAGGGTGATTTTGGGGTTTTCTTCTGTGCCACCATAGGACACCAGGACGGGTTTAGAATGCAATGGGTCATTCAGTTTGCGCTCACGAGCGGCGTTGATTGCAGTGTTGGAATTTACGGTGCTGGTTAGTTCTAGCATGGCGGGAGTCAGGGCGCTGTTGCCGGTGCTATCCTTCAGTGCATTACTGTTGTCGGTGAGTGCGGAACTAGTACCTGTATAGGTGTAGAGTTTTCGATCATCCGTGTCTGATGGTAATTGACTATTTGCACCACCTGCACCAATGCTACCACCATCTGCTGCGTCACCAGCGGACCAGAAACTTACGGATGAATCTTTGAACATTCCTTTGAGTATTCCTTGATCATGTACAGCAGCAGTGGAGTTGGCATCGGTAAGCTGCGGTGGGTTGCCGGTTAGTTTATAGGGTTTGACGTTGCCTACCCAACTGGATTCGATGGCAGGTTCAAACAGGGTGAAATACAATTTGTTGGTATGCGAAATATTATTAAACGCATTAGCGGCCATAGCAGGTGGTGAGAAGGAGTTATTGGTGTCTTCGATGACACCTCTACCCAGAGCTCTTTCGAATGCGCTTTTAAGTTGAGTAGCATTACTAGCAGTCATATAGCTACCGCCACCTTTCTTGGCAGCATCTTCGAGCAGTGTTTGGTTGGTGGTAAAGCCGATAGTGTAGGTTTTTACTTTTTGCTTGCCTGCCAGAGAGGAATGGTCTGCTGTATTTAAATAACCGGCTAGTTCATCCAGGCAGTTTCCGCTGCAGCTGGTGTCGGCCAGTGTCTCAATAAGAGTATCTGCTTCTGTGTCACCTGTGGGTTCACCATCAGTAAGCAGAATGATGGAGTTGGCCTGGCACTGGTAAGAAATAGGGCTGAGATATTTGGTATCGTCAGCAGGGTTCAATACTGTGGTTACGTTATTAGGGGTAGCTAGATTACCAAAATGTACAGTTTCGCCACGATAAAACAGGGCAGCCTCATAGAGTGTTTCGGCCAAAGGGGTGTGGGCACCGGTGGTTAAGGCATTGGAGGCAGTAATAATACTGTCTTTTGTGTTGGAATCCAGTAACTGCATCGGGGTGACGAAGGAGCCACCCGTGTTGTTGCTGTTGGTATCATCGGTGCTATCAAAGCGCATCATCGCGACGTTGAATTTGAGCCTGGAATCGGGTTCGGAGTATTCAGTCATCAATTCTGCAAATACGTCCTGGACAATTTTCAAGCGTGAGCGTGAATCCGCATCCGCATCATCAACAGTTGCCATACTGCCTGAAGTATCCATGATGAATAAAATGTTGGGGCTGGGCCAGTCGCCTCCGCCGGAACCGATGAGTACCTCGGTATCATCAGCAATTGCAACTTGACCAGCCATCAGGGTGTACAACATTGCACCGGTTAGACTAGGGAAATGAAGTTTAAATTTTTTCATGGTTGATTTCTCGATGCAGTATTTTCTGTTCAGTCATTATTGTTCAATTGTTATTGTTCAGTGTGAAATTATCGTTTTGTTTTAAGGCCGCAAAGGATAGATGTTATAACCCTGTGCATTACTTTCAGTTATGCCCCTCATTTCGGCGGTGCCAATAATTTCAATGCCGCGGGCGACAAATATCCCTGTGCTGCTGTTAAAAAAGCGAGTCTTAACTTTTTCTGCAGGAGCTTCAAGCCGTGCATGTCTAGTGGTGCCGCCTGCCCTGTAGTTTGGTACTGTGGCTCTGCTGTTGGCGCGTGTTACAGCTAATGCCGGTTTCTGTTTTTCCACGTAATACGCAGTTTTAATTGCCGATTCAGCGCCCTGAAAAACAGTTGTAGACGTTTGTGCATTAGCCGCCATTTTTTCTTCCATAAGGGAGCCATTCAGGCTACTTACACCAATTAATGTTAAGACCAGTAAAATCATCAGGCTGACTAGTAATATAGCTCCCTGCTGTTTTTGCCTTAACGGTAAGTATTTTATTTTCAGATTATTTGGTTTCATTAGATAAATCTCAAAAACGGTTAGTTTATTAATTCCAAAATTAGTTTCGTAAGGAAATAGTGGTAGTTACTGCTCTGCGCATGCGTTTATCGCCAGCGGCAGGTAGTTCAGCTGTGGCATCCAGTAAAGCGTATTGATTATTATCAACGACCTGGCGCACATGTTCACGAGAGTGAAAACGTAAGGCAATACGGACGCTGACGATATTGTTTGGATTATTAACCTCTCCAGCCTGCACATAAATATTGGCAGAGCGTGGGTCACCGTTGGTATTTTCGCCGTAGAGAATTTGCATGCTTTCCACACCTTCCACTAGTGGTTTTGCTAAGAGAATGCCGCTGGCAGAAATGTTTCCATTGCCTCCGCACATGAGACGCTGACTGTCGATGTAATAATGGTTGATGGCGAAGTGATTGGCAGCAACTTCAGCAGCATTGTCTGGATCAAAAGTTCTTTGACCTAAACAGTCCCTGTCGGATTCGTAGGTGATGGTAATCTGGTCGTTATCAGCACCACCACCATCAGCAGTGATGGCCTCGCTAACATCCACAGTAGCGGCAGACAGGTCAACAAAAGGTGCAGGGGCGGTGATAATTCGATCGGAAGGATTATCGTCTTCGTAATAACCAGCCAGACGAATATCACGCTCCAGTATTGCTGTAGCAATGCGAATGTTTTCCTGCACGAAGCTCATGTTGCGTTGTAGTCGACCAGACTCCTTGTTAGCAGCGCTAATTTGCAGGATGCCGGCCATCATTAAAAGGCCAATGGTGATGGCTATCATGATTTCCACCAGGGTAAAGCCCTGTTGTTGGCGCTGATTATAGGTAGAGCGAGAATAAACAGGTGTCTGTTTCATATTATGATTTTTCATCTCAGGGCACCATGACGAGTGAATAAGTTTGGGTGAGTGTGGCTGTTGTATCAGCCGCACCTGAGTTGTCCGGGTTGAGCACGTTCCATGTGATAGTGATGGTGTGCGGTGAGCCCGGAGAGCACGCACCGTCACAGCTCACACTGCCAGCACCATTCAAGAGAGCATTAGTGACACCACCAGGTTTTACGTTAGCAGCAGTGGGCATGCCACACGCCCACACCCAGGAATCAAAAGTGGCCATTTCATCAGGGTCACATTCAGTAGCACCATAGGCAGTGCCATCATTGTAGTTACTGCAAAAGGGTGCTGGTTGTTCACTACAATCCTGTTCGGCAGTAGTGATAGCGGTGTACTGATTTGCGCCCAATTGATTGGCGCGAATGCGTTCTGCAATATCGTTAGCCAGTATGGTTGCGTTACTGCGAGCTTCGGAAACTATGTTGGCGCGGAGGCCGCTGATTTGCAGGCCTGCCAGACCAAGCAAGCTAATAGAAACAACGATGATGGTGATTAACACCTCAATCAGGGTAAAGCCGGAGCTTTTACGGGGTGTATTGATAAAATGTTGCATTTACTGCTACTCCTGATGCTATGTGTTGTTAATTAGGAACCGGAATCGGAGCCAGATACGGACAGAACATTTCCGCCCATCGAAATTCTGAGTTTGCTGATGTATTCACCTTCATCGGAATAAGTGAGGGTGCCACCAATACCAAGGGTTCGATCCAGCATGCCTTTCGCTGTGTATGAAACCCTGTTTGCTAATCGTCCATTACCTGTAAATGTACCGCTGCCAGAAATCTTTTCATGTACACGAAGTATTTCATCGCCATCATCCACGGAGGCTGCAGGATCTACTGGATCCGCGAAAATGATCCAGCCCTGATCCCAGCCACCCTCGTCTGCACATGTTGCATTATCAGAGCTTGTGCAAACCGTTGCGCGCACGCGGCGTGTTATCGCGGTGCTGCGAGCCAGCGCCAGGGCAGTGCGCATATCGTTAATTGCGGTAAGTTTACGGTTGTTTTTGATGGAGGCCTGGAAGCTGGGAACACCAATAGAGAGCACAATAGCGGCAATGGCCATGGTGAGAATAATTTCGAGCAGCGTAAAACCTTGGGAGTTCTTCCTGAACATGTGGTTGATTGTATGCGCAACCAGGCTGGTTGGCGCTAGAAAATCGACGAGCGTAAGAATTTGGCCGACAGGCGGCCTAAAGTAAAACGGTTGTTGCTATGAGTGTTGTTGGTTAAGTCTGAGTAACTGCTCAGCCCAAGATACGTTAGGCCGAGCAGTTATATAGAGAAAATCTAAACCTGGTTAGCTCGCGCTTCCCGCATCCCAGTTGGCTTCACCTGCATCGGTAAAATTACCGTTGTCATTTTCATCCCAGCCTCGTTGCCCCGTGCTGTTGAGTTGCAGGTTACCATCGTCTGCTTGTGCGCCAGTGGCAGTTGCCAGGAGAGTGTAAGTGCTGCCGTCAGCAGCCGAGATGGTGAGGGTGTAAAAGGTTGCTGTACCGTCAATGGGTGACTTTGTGGCGAATATGGTGGGAGTGCCTATAGCAAGCGCATCACCATCAGTATTTGCATCAGTTCCAGCGCCTACATAGGTACCGTTGGTAGTGAAATGCCTTTCCATCGCATTAGCAAAACTCATTAAAGCGCCCTGAGCATCAGATCGACGGGCTTTAGCTAACGAATCCTGATAAGCAGGTAATGCAATCGATGCCAATATGCCAACAATGGCGATGACGATCATCAGCTCGATCAGGGTAAATCCATTTTCCCTGTGGTTCGTTGTGTTTTTAAGCATGAACATGTGTTTAATCTCCATGAATCTTGTGTTTATTAAATAATATGACTCAGTCTACTCTCAAGACTATTTCTGGAATAGCTCTTCCCAGGATAGGCGGCCAGTACCCATGCCACCGATTTTCTCTACGACATCATCAACAACTTCGCTGCCCGTTTTGCTTCGAGTGCCCGGTGTATAGCGGCGGTCACTCAGGAATGACGGTGCGGCTGGCAGACCCTGTTCAAAGGCAACGCCACTGTAAGGGCTGTCGTTACTAATAGTGCCATTACCATCGGCATCAAAAATTGCATCGACAGGGTTGGCGCCCGATAAATACTGAACAGACATTTGGTAACCGGTACCACCGAAGGAGCAGGTATCCCCCGAAGGTATGGCGGTATTGAAGTAAACAATATCTCCACGAACCACTGCGTCGGTAACCACGCGTTCACCATCACTGTTAGTATTGAGGTCAATATACCAGCCGAAATTTTTGCTGCCACCCGTCTCTGCGTAGGCAACAGCGTTACTGCTAACGGTTCTTAAGCCGCCTGATTCGGCATCAATTGTTTGCTCTGTCAGATTGGCTTTAACCACATTGCCGGTGCCCGCATCCCATACACCGTAAAAAGCCTGATCACCCAGGGGGGTGCTGATTGTGTAGGCATTGTCGGCGCTCGATACATATTGACCGGTTCCAAACAGTACCAGCACATTTGGCTTATTGGCGTTTGACGTAGCCACTTCGGAATTTAATACGACTTCCGGTTGAGAGGTAATAGGTTGGTTGCTACCAGCGGCAAACAGCGGTGTAGGAGTACTGCCACCGCCCGAACTGGTGGCAACAGCCCAGTTTGTTGCGTCCGTATCAATAAGATCGAAAGCCCACATATTACCCAACAGGTCACCGGCATAGGCGCGGTCAACCTTGCCATTACCATCCGTATCTATCAGGGTGGGGGTGGAAAGGCCGTTAAGTGTTGAGGTATCACCTACGCCTGTAGGGATTTTTCTGTACTCTTCGGTTGAAGCATATGTGCCAGTCCCCTCGGTCCAGCCGTCGTCCGGGTTTCCATCCAGGTAAATAATTAACAGTGATGCCTCACCCATTGTAGTTGAGGTTAGTGTGGTATCAGGGTTATAACCATTACCAACAATTGCAGCCCAACGTCCGTTTTCCATCATGGCAATAGTTGGACGGCTGAAGGTGTAGCCCAGATCGGGTTCGTCAGTGTTGGTGAATTCACCCAATACGATGTTGTCGGGATTGGTGCCAGTTTCTGAGAAGCTAGCAGGGTCTGTTACATTCAGGGCATAAAAGCCTCGGCCACCACCACGCAGCCCGCCCACCAGGATGGTGCGCCAGCCATTAGTGGCGTCATAAATATCACTTATTGTGGGAATCAGATCCACGTAGTACTGATGGTTATAGCTACTTTGGGTAAGGTAGTGATAACCACGGGTGCTAACTGTTGAGAACAGTGCGCGCGGAGCATAAGCCAGCACCTCGTCGCCTGCTGAACCCAGGGTGCCATCTTCGGTGGCAAAACCATGTAGCATGCCATCGTTGCTGCCCACATAAACCACACCGGGGCGGTTGGCCCTACCAGCATCAGTGTCTGTGCTCTTGTTGAATTTATAAATAGAATAAGCGCTGGTGCCTAATGGGAAACCATTAGATCCATCACCATCGGGCCAGTTTAGCTCCGGTGCCCCGACAAATACGGGGCCAGCATGGACGATGTCACCTAAACGACTGGTACGGCTGCGGAAAGGGCTGCCTTCTTTGGAAGTATCGCCGCGCAGGAAATCAACTCTTGCCTGGCCAGCGGCACTCTTTACCGCATTTGATGCCCCCACGGGAACACCGACCAGTAGATCATTAACCTGAGCAGAAACGAACTCAGTAGCGCCCAGGGTTGGGTAGCTTGCAGGCCAGCGGAAAGGGATGCCCCCTGCGCCGTTATAGGTCAAGATCACCCTGTCACTAACTGCTGCAGCATCAGAAAGCGCATCCAGTTGTGCAGCGGCACTCCAGGTGCTGCCTTCAATGTTACCGCTTGTCTCGTTAAGGTCATAAGCGACCAGATCACCACTCCAGGATGATGAGTTAAACAAAGCAAGATACACAGCGCTGTTAGCGCCCAGTGTGGCAGTGTTAAAGGTTACCGCCGCGGCAGAACCAATCAGGTTAAGAATAGCGGAGGTTGCATTGCCAAAAGCGGTTTCGAGTTCGCCTGCATTATCAGCGTAAATATACTCACCGCCACCCTGAGCTGCGGTATCAGTTAGTAACTGGTTATTTTTTACGCTCTCGTCAGCAAAACCCACTACGTAGGTGCGTATGTTATTGGTGACTTCATTGTTAGCGGCGTCATCCAGGTCAGGTCGTAGATCCATGTCGTACAGAGCCAGGGCGACATCGTCCAGATAATCACTGGCATTGCTATTTGTTGTGTAGGTGCCAGTGTCCTTCATGTCGTAATGAGGATCTGAGGCATTATTGGGGTTAACGCAGGTGTAACCGCCATCGGTCTCTGCAGTACCGGAGCAATCGCCATCGTAGTCTTGCAAGTGGGCAGATATATTCGTGTCGTCTGAAGCCAGGCCGTCTGTGGTAAGAATGACGAAGTTACTTTGGCACTGGTATTTTATGGGGCCGGTAAGATCTTTAACCGCATTGGTATTTCCCAGTATGGAGGTGCAATTTGTTGTTGTATTTTCTGTGCCGGTTATTCCGCCTGGGTGCAGGATTAGTTTGGCGCCGCTAGTACCGCCACAGTTAGAAGTACCCGTGGCATGACTATTAGAAAAATAACGGCCGATATCCTGTAACGATTCGGCCAATGGAGTGCCGCCACCGGGTGGCTTGGCATTAATAGCGTCGATGGTAGCCTGACGCTGGCCGCTAGCCCCTATGTCATCGATCTCTTCATCAATACTTGCGCCTGCAGTACCGTTAAAGCTAGAAGCACCAACGCGCACATTGTTTAAGGAGCCTACCAGGCTTACAAGGGAAGCTTTGGCAACATCAGAACGATTACGGGTTTGAGGTTTTCTATTATTCTGGGTGGCTGTACCCCAGGAACCCCAAGTGCCGGTAGTGTTGCCTGGCGTGAAATACCAGTTAAGATAATGACCGGAATAAATTAAACCAATTGGGAGAGTAGAATATAATGTTAATCTGGCGAGGTACTTCTCATTAGGGTCGAAACATTTTTCAGTTTCAGCCGCGTCATTGCCAAGATCATAATCAGTGCCTCCATAATTAATTTTTGGGACTCCAGTATCTATTGTTAGTTTTACCAAATCACCCGCAGGGATAAGGCCACCACCACCGCTAGCAGCGCTGCAGACATCAAGTATGCCATCGTCAGGGTCTGCATCGTAAGTGGCGGCAGAATTGTAAGTGGCCGTGCCTTCAAAGGTTGATTCCACCATGACGTGATTCATAGAACCGGAGCTATCCAGATGAAACAGAATGTTCGGATCAGCATTGGCTGCAGTAAATAGAGGTACGCTGGCCAGTGTGCCGGGTGCGGCGCTACTTACATTAGGCATAACAACAAATGCTGCCATCCATAGAGTAAGTCCGAATTTATTCAAAATTTGTTTGTTAGTAGCCATAATGCGTTACCTGTTGTTACCAAAATGTTACCGAAAGTTACTGATGGTTTGATGCTGTTGTATATATCTGTCGTTAAAAATAATGATAAAGAGCTGTTCTGCGTGGTTACATAACTTTGCCGTAGTAAGCCTGCAAGAGCGCAGTACTGGTAGATGTTTTTCCTGTGCCCTTGGCAGTTACTCTAAAATTGCTCACAGTGCTGGCTCGGTCGTTGCCGTAACCACTTACTTTTAGTGAGCCTGAGTCACCTTCAACCCGTTTAATAAATTTCACTATGTAGCGTGGTGGGGCGGCTACATCGGGCATAGTTCCTGAGTATTCTATAGAGTCACTGTTGGACCAGGTGGCGCTATCAAAAAAATCAGGATCCGTGTCCGCTGAGCCTAACCTTCCGGCTGTGCCATCAAATGAACTGGTGGCGACGAGGTTTTCAAAAAGATCTTCACCGTCGCGCAACGCTGATTCAGCTGCCTGAAAGGCCAGATTTTTGTCGCGCAGGTTACCGGCCATTTTTTCTTCCAGCATGGTGGTGCGCATAGCATTGACACCAATAATAGTGAGCACCAATAACATGATCAGACTTATGATGAGTACTGCACCGCGTTGTTGGTGTAACTGTTTAGTAGTGATGTACGTCATGTTGTGCGTTTTGTTAGGCATTGGAGCTCCGTAGATTCTCTGCAAAAAATTATTTTTCATGGTTTATTTAACTTATGCGATTGCGAATGCCAATAGTCGTCGTAAAGTCGCGGCGAATTCGTTTGTCACCATTGTTAGTTGTTGAAGCGATATTGTCTTCTAGTGTGCGTGCCGTTGCGGTAATACGAATACTAACAACAGCCTCCATGTCATTTACGTTGGCTGCCGTAACATAAGCATCAGCTGTACCATCGGCATCACGATCCTCACCATAGAGGATGGTCATATCTTCAATACCTTCTACCAGTTCCTTGTTGGTTAAGGCGCCAATTTTTAGTTCGCGTTTAAACAAGGCAGGCTGGCCCGATTCGCCCACGCCAACGTAGTAAATTTCACTTTTCATTTTGAAGATGTAGGAATCTGCACCATAACCATTTTGCAATTTTGGGTTGACGTTAAGATTGGCTGCATGGGCAGCATTATCGGTTCCATCCTCTGTGATGTTATTGGTGATACCGAAGAGTTCGGCAGTTTCACAATTGGACACCATGACGATGTCATCTTTTTGAATCTCACAAAATCGATTGTCGAAAAATATCTGGGCAGAGTTATTGTTATGCGACGTTACGCCATTACCAGGGCATGATTCTGCGCGACGAAGAAACAGGACGTCGGTATTTTCCATAATACTCCCTTCGCTGCCGTCCGCGACAAGACCCAGGGTTGCGATTTCTGTTGGCAGGGTGCCTGTAGTGTAGCTGTAGCCTAAAATGGCACTGTCGCCAGTAAATGCATTTATTGCGGCGCTGACCTCATCGCTATTAGTAAATTTACTGGGATCGACATTATTAGAGACCGTTAGACCGCCGCTGGTGTTTGAACAACCCATAAAACCTGCCATTCGAATATCTTTGCTGAGAAAGTGCAGGGAGAATCGGCCATTTTCCTGGACTCGCGCCATGGCATCCTGAACCTTATAGGTTTGTTGGTTGCCAACAACGATTTGAAGTAATCCTCCCAGCAACAGCAAGCTGAGAGTGATAGCGACCATAATTTCGACCAGGGTTAGGCCCGCCTGTTTGTTGGTTGGCATGCTTTGTTGTGTCTTTGGTTTCATAATCGGTTTCATAGTCGGCTGCTCAAGGTAAATGAAGTATTGGCATTACCATCGCGGTTATCATCCCAGCTGACGGTAATAGTGAAGATGGACCCTGTGCCAGCACCAGCAACGCTGCCTGTCCCCAAAGGCAATAGATCAGCTAACTGTGTGTGCCAGTCGCCGTCATCATAATCTGCCATACCAGACGAATTACATTTGCTGGTTTTGTCAGTTTTTAAGCATTCGGTGTAGGTGTTAGGTGCAGTGGTGTCTATGTTGTTATAACTCCCTGCTGCAACCCCTGCTGAATTAACGCGCATACGATCCAGCATGTCGTAAGCCATTTGGGCTGCCTGTGATCGCTGATAAGCGCTTTCATTGTTTTTAAGACTGGTGGCCTGCAAGCCTGCAAGTCCTAGTAATCCGACGGCCATAATTACCATGGTTACCAGTACTTCTATCATGGTAAAACCGTGTTGTTTTGATTTGTTCATCACATAGTTACCTTTAATTACTTATGAGCAGGCGCCCACGGTTTTATCGAGTCGGGGGCGACCGGTAGCACTTACCAGAATTTGTCGTCTAGAAGCTGTGCCTCTGTCATCACAAATGATGATGTCCTTTGCCGTTGCATCGCTTAGCAGTCCATCCGAGGAGAAAGTTATTGTTGTGTCAGATGCGGTAAATATGACAGATGAGCCTGGTGATTGCCCCAATCCAACACGAATGAGCGTTGCGTCGGCATCCATGATTGCCCATCCTGTGCCCCAGGAGCCAGCGCAAGTAGGGGGAGAGGCGTTTGGATTAGTGGTGCTGCAAATTGAAACGGCTTTACCGCGTTTGATTGCTTCACTGCGCGCCAGGTTTATATCGGCCACCAGTTTGTTGGTTTCCGCAGTTAGATGGCTATTCTTAATGGTGGAAAGGAATGAGGGTACAGCCTGGGTAAGGATAATGGCGCCAATTGCCATAGTAATTATCAGCTCCACCAATGTGAAACCGGCCGCCGCCTTGCGGGTAGTAAATTGTCTGGTTTGATATCTCATCGCACTATTCATTTGGTTTTCTCTTTCCAGTTACGTACAAGTCTAGGCAAGCAAAAGCCAGCCAGTACTTGGTTTATCGACCATTTGTCTGGAAGGGTTAGCCGTCGGTCAAAATATTGACGGAGCTGGGTTTTGGGTCGGGTTTTGGGGTGGTTTTCGTAGGTAACTAATTGTATTTATTAGCTATTAATAGATATGTGGCCGAGTGTGTTTACGGCAGAAATAGCCCGTTTTTTGCCTTATTTTGGCTATTTTTGAGGGATAGTGTGACGGGCGGGGGTACCGATCGGACGAGTGGCGCAGATAATCAGAGCTAGTTGGCAGTTTCTGCCGGAATTGGGGCAGAAACGGTCTGTGTAGCCCGTTGAGCCAGCTTTTTGTCGACAATATTTTTGAGTGCAATCAGCAGGCCCAGGATCAGGAAAGCGCCGGGTGGCAATATGGCCAGCAGGAAACCACGGTAATCTTCAATCAGGGTAATGGTGAGCCATTCGGTGCCCTCGCCAAATAACAGCTCGGCCTGTGCCAGCAGAGTGCCATGGCCCAGAATCTCACGAATTGCGCCCAGTGCCAGTAATACCAGTGTGAAGCCAATACCCATCGCCAGTCCATCCAGCAGGGAACGCCACACATTGTTTTTAGAAGCAAAGGATTCGGCGCGGGCGATGATGACGCAGTTGGTGACGATGAGCGGGATAAATATGCCCAGCACCAGATACAGATCGTAGAGAAAGGCCTGCATCAGCAATTCTACTGCGGTAACAAAAGAAGCGATGACCAGTACAAAGCTGGGAATACGTAGCTCAGGTCGTACTACGTTGCGGATTAGTGAAACGGTGACATTGGAGCCTGCCAGTACCAGAGTAGTGGCAATGCCCAGCCCCAGCGCATTGACCACGGTGCCGGAAACGGCCAGCAATGGGCACAAGCCTAACAGTTGAACTAGCGCAGTATTGTTGCGCCATAGTCCTTCGTTAATAATTTGTTTTTGCCCAGCTTCCATTTAATGTTCACTCTTATCCTGAACAATGCTTTTTTCAGCAAACAAGCGTTCTTTATTTTGTTCAAAGAATTTTAGCGCATTGTGCACCGCCTTGACGACTGCGCGCGGTGTAATGGTAGCGCCAGTGAACTGATCGAAGACACCACCATCCCGACGCACGCGCCAGTCTTTTGATTCAGGATTGTTCAGGCTATGGCCATCGAAGCCAAAAATCCAGTCACTGCGTTTTTCATCAATAGCATCACCTAGCCCTGGTGTTTCTCTATGGCTTAGTACCCTCACGCCCAGGACAGTGCCCTGCGTATCTATCCCTACCAGCAGTTTAATGGGGCCGACATAACCTTCCCTGGCAAAGGCTGTTATTGCTAATGCTACGGGTAAACCATTTTTTCGGGCCCGGAAAACGGAAACAGCTTTGTCGGTGCCGAGATAGTCCAGTGAATGGACTTCGATGTGATCTGTAAAAATATCATTGTCGTGTAATTCGGGTTTGATTACCGAGTGTAAGCTGCGCAGCATATAGGTGCGTTCAGCATCGGCAATGGGTTCTTCAGTGCCGGTAAATACCACGGCGACAATAGCGGTGCCGACCAGAGCAAATAACCCCAATAGTATTGCGCTACGGCTCATGTGTTTTGCTAACACTATGGGTTACCTTGTTCGTCGTTATCAATAGGGTTATCAGCACGACTCTTTTCGAAGCCCTTTTCATAACCAAAGACTCTGGGTTGAGTGTAGTAGTCAATAGTAGGCGCAGCCATATTCATCAGCAGTACCGCGAAGGCGACACCATCCGGGTAACTGCCCCAGGTGCGAATAACATATATAAGCACGCCAATACCGATGCCGTAATAAATTCTCCCCATGGGGGTGGTGCTGGCACTGACTGGATCGGTTGCAATAAAAAATGCGGCCAGTAAAGTGGCGCCACCGAACAGGTGAAACATTGGGGAAGGATAGGCATCCGGGTCCAGCATAAAAAAGAAAAATGAAATGACGAACAGGCTACCCATGAGTGACAGAGGGATGTGCCAGGTGATAATGCGTTTGTAAATTAGCCATACGCCACCGAGCAAAATCCAGTTGCCAACCCATTCCCAGCCAACGCCGCTAAAATCACCAAAGATGGCATTGCCTGAAACAATTTCACTGACAGTATGGTTAAGGCCAAGTTCTGTTTTGACCGTATCCAGTGGCGTGGCCATGGTGAGCGCATCCATACTCAACAGATAGGGGAAGTCGCGTAAGAAAATAATGTTCAGGGTGTCCAGAAAACCAATTTCCAGCTGGTTAACAATATTGGGTGGTACCCATTCGGTCATTTCCAGTGGAAAGGAAATGAGCAGCATGACGTAACCCACCATAGCCGGGTTGAAGGGGTTATAACCCAGGCCACCGTACAGGTGCTTGCCGACCACAATGGCAAACGCGATTCCCATGAAAGTAATCCACCAGGGTGCAAAGGGCGGAATACAAAAAGCCAGTAGCATTGCAGTGACGACAGCGCTGCCATCCATAATGAATGGCTGGATAGGGCGTTGGCGTAAATGCAGCATCAGTGTCTCGACACTGAGTGCCGTGGTGATGGCAATTAACATATTGATGACCAAACCCCAGCCAAAAAACCAGGTATACGCAATAACAGCAGGCATTAGTGCCAGCATAACGCGCAGCATCAATGATGTGATTTGAACACCGGAATGAATGTGCGGAGAAGAAGGGGTCTCAAGCTTCATGATGATGAGTTGTTGTCCGTTTGTTTTTTTTCTTTGGTTCGACGTGCGTCCACTTCAGCAATTTGTTGTTGTTGTTCCTGGGTCAGGTTATTGATGTTTTTGGGGCCGTCAGTATTCTTTGCTCGTTTTTTCTGGGCGCGTTCCACGGCTGCCTGAATAGCGGCTTTTTTTGCATCCTGACCATCGGTA
>JAUWVK010000121.1 GCA_030617485.1 Gammaproteobacteria bacterium | reverse complement strand
TAAAATGAATCGCTCCAGCATGATTGATGGTGCATCTCTTGCTAACACAGCCGAAGTTCAGGGAAAGGCAACATTACAAAAGTTGGCTGTCATGCCGGCCAGTGGCAAGGCAAGAGAAGGTGGCTATGATAGCCGCTATGCTATGGAGTCGACGGACGTGTCCAATGCCTTGGTGGCACAATGTGCTCAGGCGAGCCGCGGCCTGGTGATGATGGATAATGCCAAATGGTCACGTTGTGGTGGTAAGCCTGATGGAGCAGTCCAGGCCTCCCGTTCAACAACTGATGAAGCAAAGACCATGAGGGAACATGCCGGCCATAACATGTAATTGTTGCCGTAAGATTTTATGAAGCAGTTTATGTGAAATTATTTGTTTGAAATAAAGTTATAAATGGAGACAGAATGATCGAAATTATTCCCAATTGGCATCCGCTGTTTGTGCATTTCACGGTGGGTCTGCTATCTATCGCGGTTTTGCTATCCATTGTTGTGCAATTTTTGCCGGCAGGACAATTGCGCGAACAATGGCAGTTAGTTGCACAATGGAATTTGTGGTTAGGTGCCAGCATCACTGTGCTGACCGTTGTGGCCGGTGTGGTGGCTTACAATTCAGTGGCTCATGATACGCCTTCTCATGAAGCCATGACTGAACATCGTAACTGGGCTTTGGTAACGGCCACGGCATTTATTGTTCTAGCGATCTGGTCCTGGCGACGTGCAAAAGCAGGGCTGGGTATGAGTACAGTATTACTTATTGTGTTATTGATAAGTGGTGGTTTACTGGCTTCTACTGCCTGGCTAGGTGGTGAAGCGGTGTATCGGTATGGATTAGGGGTAATGTCGTTACCCAAAACAGATTCACACGACCATGAACATGGTCGTGAAGATGGTGGGCATGGCCCTGTGGAAGATCAAGCGAACGACCATCCGCATGACATAGCTGGTAGCGCCGGACATCATGAGAGTAAAGCAGAGGAAGATGACCCTGATAATTGTGAGTTGCCTGAAAAAGACATACAGGCTCAACAGTCTTCGCATGAAAATGCGGATGGTCACCATGACAAACCAGTCCACGATAATAGTGACGGCCATCATGATGTAAAAAAGGTTGATGACCATCATGACGATGGTCATGCTCACTGAAAGCGGAAGCTGATATGAATTATAAAATTTTCCCCCTGTTATTATTAATCTTTGGGTTGGTCGCATGTGATGCCGAAAGTACTAATGCTGGCTTGCCTGTTCCTAATGCCCCAGCGCGCCAGCTTGATGCAACGCAGCTGGCGCTAGGTAAGCAGGTGTTTCAGGATTCTTGTGCGTCATGTCATGGCGTCCAGGCGGAGGGCGCACTCAACTGGCGAAAAAAAGATGCTGATGGTTTTTACCCAGCCCCGCCGCTCAATGGTTCTGGTCATGGCTGGCACCATTCCACTGAGGTTTTGAGTAACGTAATCAGTAATGGCAGTGTCCAGGGTCAGGGGAAAATGCCTGCCTGGAAAGGCAAGTTGAGTGAGCGGGAGATTAGTGCGGTAATTGTCTGGTTCCAGTCTACCTGGCCACAACCCGTATACGATGCCTGGTTCGAGATGCAACAACGTGGCCGCTAACCTGGAATATATTTTAGTAATGATTGGTTTATGAATTGAGGAGAAAAACTATGTATGGTTTTCATGTCACAGTATCCGGTGGTTTTGATGAGGTTATTCAGAAAGCCACTGACGCGTTACAAACTGAAGGCTTTGGCGTGCTAACGACGATAGACGTTAAGGCAACGCTGAAGGCAAAAATCGATGTAGACCGCCTGCCTTATACAATATTAGGTGCCTGCAATCCTACCCTGGCTAATCAGGCAATTAATGCCGAACCAGACATCGGTTTGTTATTGCCCTGTAATGTGGTGGTGCGCGAGGAAGAGGATGGTTCCATTACCGTCGCTTTTATGGATCCCAAAGCGGTGCTGGGTCTGGTGGAAGGTGATGATGTTGCTCCGCTGGCTCTGGAAGTACGCGAAAGATTAGAACGTGTGCGAGATTTGTTGGCTGGATAAATCTCAGGAAGTGCCAGCACCCTGTTAAACTTGTATTTGACGATGCAATAAAAGTAAAGGAATTCAGAAGGAGGTTGATCCTATGTCAGTAACACAAACAAAATATTTTGTGGAAGGGATGAAGTGCGATGGCTGCATCACTAACGGAAATAAAGCATTGGCTGATGTGCTGGGGTTTGAAAGCGCCGAATTTGATTTACAGGCAGGGACTGCGGTGGTGGTAGGTGATGTTGATCCGCAGGCCGTTTGTTTGGCGCTGACATCGGCCGGCTATCCAGCTGTTGTTAACAGTGGTGGTTAATGATGATGACTGGCAGCATTAGAGCGATAATCTTTAGAGCCATCACCTATAGAACCATTACCTTTAGAACAATGCGATTTAATTATGTCTGATGATATTCGTCTTTCTATAGGGGGTATGAGCTGCGCTGGTTGTGTGGCGACGGTAGAGAAAGCATTAATGGGTGTCGAAGGCGTGAACGAGGCCAGCGTCAATTTCGCTGACCATACTGCTAACGTGGTGACCGATACAGATGCAACGCCACTGATTCAGGCGGTAGTTGATGCCGGTTATGAGGCTGCTGAGATGACCGGTGCGGAAGACGAGTCAGAAAAAGCCGCAGCCGAGCTGGAAGAATACCGAACCCGTCTAAAGCAGGCGGCGGTTGCAGCAGCAGTGGGATTCCCTTTGTTGTTATCTGGATTGCTGGGTGTGATGCCGCCACTGGATGGGCTGGGCTGGTGGTTCTGGTTGGCCACAGGGGTGGTCACGCTGGGTGTGATGAAATATTCGGGCGGGCGTTTTTATCGCGGCGCCTGGAAATCTTTTCTTAATCATAATGCCAACATGGATACGCTGATTGCGCTGGGCACCGGTGCAGCCTGGGTGTTCTCGGTAATCATCTTAGTACTACCTTCTCTGGTGCCGGAGTCGGCACGCCATGTTTATTTTGAAGCGGCCGCTATTATTATTGCGCTTATTAATTTCGGTTCCGCGCTGGAGATGCGTGCCCGCGGTAAAACCTCGCAGGCTATTCAACGTCTCATCGGCTTAACACCAAAAACTGCGCGCGTGGTGCGCAATGGTGAAGAAGTGGATGTGCCTATCGAAGATATCGGTTTAAGTGAAACTTTGCGTGTTCGTCCCGGTGAAAAAATTGCCGTGGATGGAGTGATTATGGAAGGGCATTCAACTGTAGATGAATCCATGCTCACTGGCGAACCAATGCCTGTGAGTAAAGGTAAGGGTGACGTTGTTGTTGCGGGGACAATAAACAAAACAGGTACCTTTTTATTTTTGGCGTCACGTATTGGTAAAGACACCGTGCTCGCGCGCATTATCGAGTTGGTACAGAAGGCGCAAAATACTAAACCGGCTATTGGGCGATTAGTGGATAAAGTCTCCGCGATTTTTGTGCCCGCTGTAATGATTATTGCGGTACTGACATGTCTGGGTTGGTACAACTTCGCCGAGATATTAGCGCCGGATATTATTGGACCGGTGTCGCGAGTCAGTTTCATGTTGGTCACTACTATGACGGTTCTCATTATCGCCTGTCCCTGTGCGTTAGGTTTAGCCACTCCCATTTCTATTATGGTGGGTGTTGGTAAAGCCGCCGAGCACGGGGTATTGATTCGCCAGGGTGATGCGCTGCAACGCGCAGGTCAGCTCACTACGGTGGTAATGGATAAAACCGGTACCATCACCGAGGGACGACCGATGGTGACCAAATTATTATCCGTTGGCAAATGGAATACGGAGCGTCTGCTGCAAGTGGCTGCCAGCATAGAGGCCGGTTCCGAGCACCCTTTGGCAGAAGCGGTTATGGATGCAGCGCGTCAAAAAGGAATGAAGTTACTGACTGCAGACAGGTTCACGGCTGTTACTGGTTCTGGTGTCAGGGCCAGAATTGGGGGTAAGACCACTTTATTTGGCAATGCCAAACTTATGGTAGATAACCAGATAGATGTGGGGTCACTTGCAGATGAGGCTGAAGAATTTGCAGCACAATCACAAACCCCAATGTTCCTGGCAGTCGATGGTCAGGTCGCAGGTATTGTCGCTGTAGCTGATCCTATCAAGGAAGATTCTCGTGATGCCATCAAACGATTACAGGCTCAGGACATTCGTGTGGTGATGTTGACGGGGGATAACCAGGCGACAGCAGCAGTGGTGGCTCGTGATGTCGGTGTGGATGAAGTGATTGCTGAGGTTTTGCCAGAAGATAAGGTCAATAAAGTTTCCGAGTTACAAGCGGCAGGTGCGGTGGTTGGTATGGTGGGGGATGGTATAAATGATGCCCCTGCATTAGCACTAGCCGATGTGGGTTTTGCGATTGGTACTGGTACCGACATTGCCATTGAGAGCTCGGACATTACCCTGATGCGTGGTTCCTTGCATGGCGTAGCGGATGCCATAGCAATTTCCAAGGCGACTGTACGTAACATAAAACAAAACCTGTTTGGTGCTTTTATTTACAATGCTCTGGGTATTCCTCTTGCTGCCGGGGTATTGTTTCCTCTCACTGGTATATTACTCAATCCAATTATTGCGGGTGCGGCAATGGCCATGTCTTCAGTGACGGTAGTGACCAATGCTAACCGTTTGCGCTTCTTTAATGCAGGAAGTAAAACGGGAGGTGAGGGGTGAGCGAGATCCTGGTTAACCTGGCTGGTTTTTCATTGATTGGATTTATAGTCTGGTGGTTTTGGCTGGCTAGCTAATTTTTCTGGCTGCCTGACAGCTTTTTATTGGAAACTTTGAAAGGTATTCAGAAATTTCATTTGCAGGAAGCGGTCTGCATGTGAAATAGCCCTGCATGGTATCGCAACCCATTTCTTCTAATAAGTCTAAAGAATTCTGATCTTCTACTCCTTCTGCAACAACGCTTAATCCCAGATTGTGGGCCAGATCTATCGTGGAGCGGACGATCGCGGCATCATTTTTACTGGTTGCCATGTCGATAACAAATGATCTGTCAATTTTTAATTCATCAACGGGTAAGCGTTTTAGATAGTCAAGCGAAGAATACCCTGTCCCAAAATCATCAATA
>JAUWVK010000166.1 GCA_030617485.1 Gammaproteobacteria bacterium | reverse complement strand
CGCAATGTTCGCCTGGCTGAAGCACCGAGTCATGGACTGCCGGCATTGATGTATGACAAGAGTTCACGCGGAGCGCAGGCATATCTGGCGTTAGCTGGTGAAATGATTCGCCGCGAAAGCGGAAATAATGTGGCGGCAAACGGATAAACATTTTTATTGGGAACGTTTCTGGAAACGTTTAGGTACATAGATTTTCGTAGGAACTTTTTATTTTAGGACGGGGCTCATGGCGGTAAAAAAACGGGGTTTGGGGAGAGGGCTGGAGGCGTTGTTGAGCGGTTCAGCGGTTGCTGCGGCTGAAGAGCCTGCCGGTACGGATATGCGTGAAATACCGGTGGATTTGCTGCAACCGGGCAAGTATCAGCCACGTAGTGATATGCATCCTGAAAGTCTTGAAGAACTGGCAAATTCCATTCGTGCCCAGGGCGTGGTTCAGCCTATCGTGGTGCGTTCTATTAATAGTGCCGGGCAGTATGAAATCATTGCTGGTGAGCGTCGATGGCGCGCAGCCCAGATGGCAGGCCTGCATGAAATTCCAGCAGTGGTGCGTAATGTGCCAGATGAAGCTGCCATTGCCATGGCGCTTATCGAAAATATCCAGCGTGAAGACCTTAATCCCATCGAAGAAGCTGTCGCATTACAACGACTTATTGACGAATTTGAGATGACTCACCAGGAAGCTGCTGGTGCTGTGGGTCGATCTCGTGCGGCAGTGAGTAACCTGCTTCGGTTGCTCACCCTTAATACAGATGTTCGCAAAATGCTGGAACAGGGCGATCTGGAAATGGGCCATGCCCGCGCTTTGCTAGCACTGGATGGCGAAAAACAAAGCCAAACAGCACGTGAGGTCGCAGCCAAGGGTTATTCTGTGCGTGAAACCGAGCAATTGGTACGACGTCTCAGCGCAGCGCCAGCCAAAGCTAAAAAACCATCTAAAAGCCTGGATCCCGACATTAAGCGATTACAGGATGATTTAACTGAAAAACTGGCAGCGAAAGTGGCGTTCCAGCACAACGCCAAAGGTAATGGCAAAATGGTGATTCACTACAATAGTCTCGATGAGCTCGAAGGAATTTTAAAACACATCCAGTAACTCCAGGATGGTGGCCAGCAAGGTGATCAGGGCAGTCGGGGCCGACAGACTTTACGCCTGATAAGTTTTATTCATGCCTCATTAGTTTATTTCATAAATACAGCATATTTTCTTATACCAACTTGCCGCCCGTGCGGTTGCTGGTTATACTACCCGCCCAAATTTGTGGTGCTCCTGATTGTTAAGCGCATTTTTGAGTTAGATCGAATCAGTAGTGGAACGAATTCAGACAGGCGTATCAGAAGGTCTCGTGTCCAGAAAACAGAAGGGTCCCGGGCTTCTTTTGATCAGTGTTGGCACTATGTTGTCTTCAATGGTCGTAGCCGGATTTTTACTGGGTTATGTCCTGGATGTCTGGCTCGATACCAAACCGATTTTGATGGTGATTCTCGGAGTGATGGGTTTTGTTGGCGGCATCCTCAAAGTCTGCAAATTGTTGAATGATCCTAACTTACAGTAACAATAAGCAATGATTGTAAGGTGTGAACCAGCATTTAATGAGCTAGTGCTTAGTGAGTAGTTCAGCAAATAGTTCAGTGAGTTCGTTAGGGTCTGATCTGGCCGCGAAAGCCCGCCGGGTTATTTTTATCCAGTTGCTGGTTACAACTGTTGTCGCAGCAGGATTTTTTGCTGTTAGGCTGTTTGCAGACGGAGCGGTAAACGATTCAGTCTGGGCAGCAATGTCAGTGTTTTATGGAGGTTTGGCCAGTGTGTTACTCGCCCTGATTTCGATCAGGGGCTTTAAGCGCGCGAATGAGCTTGCGCTGAGTGATCCACATAAGAGCATGATGATTTTATACATTGGTGCCGTAGTACGATTTGCGGCAGTAATTATAGTGTTGGGAATTGGTTTAGGCGTAATAAAGCTGGAACCCATGGCCGTGTTTATCGGTTTTGCCCTGGCACAGACAAGTTACCTGATGGGTATACGTGACCGGAAAGCGGCGCGTAGCCCAGATTAAAAACTTTGTAAGAGGAATAGACCCTTGTCTCAATCAGAAGGCGGCGGCGGTACCGTTGAGTATATTCAGCATCACTTAACCAACCTCCATGTCGGTGAAGGGTTTATGACCTGGAACATCGACACAATCGTTATATCAGTATTGCTCGGCATATTGTTCGTGACTGTCGGTGGACGTGTTGCCAAAAATGCTACCGAGGGTGTGCCCGGTGGTTTTCAGAATTTTGTAGAATCCATTCTTGAATTTGTTCAAACCTCGGTAAAAGATTCTTTCCCGGGGCACCATCCGTTGATTGCTCCCATGGCACTGACTATTTTTGTCTGGGTCTGGATGATGAACTTCATGGATCTTATTCCGGTGGATTTGTTGCCATTGATTGGCAGCTGGTTCGGTATTCAATATCTCAAAGTAGTGCCAACTACAGACCTGAGTTTGCCCATGGCCATGGCCTTAATGGTGTTCATGGTGTCGTTGTATTTTAACCTTAAGGTTAAAGGTCCAATTGGTTATCTGAAAATGTTCCTGTTTCACCCCTTTGGTAAATATGCGATGCCCGCCAATATTTTGATGACGGCCATTGAAGAACTGGCGAAACCATTAAGTCTTGGTTTGCGTTTGTTCGGCAACATGTTTGCTGGTGAGCTGGTGTTTTTGTTGATTGCCTTATTGGCCGGTGCCGCAACATTAGGCGCAGGCATGTTGATCTGGTTCCCGCTGCAAGTGGTGCTGGATTTGGGCTGGCTGTTATTCCATATTCTGGTTATTACCCTGCAGGCATTTATTTTCATGGTATTAACCATTGTGTATCTGGGTATGGCTCATACTCGAGATCATTAACCTTTTTAGTTTCAACTTTTAGTTACAAGAATTTTTAGTATTTACACAAGTTTTTAAGCAATTAGTAACATTGATAATTTTTTAAAATTAGTTTTTAAACATTTAGGAGAGTAACAAATGACACCTGATATGATTGCGATGATTTATGCATACACTGCTGTTGGTGTAGGTGTGATTCTTGCCGCTGCCGGTCTGGGTTCAGCCATTGGTTGGGGTTTGATCTGTGCCAAGACATTGGAAGGCATTGCACGCCAACCTGAAATGCGTCCTGTATTGATGACCAACATGTTCATCTTCGCTGGTTTGATGGAATCTTTCCCTTTCATCATTTTGGCGTTTGCCATGTGGTTCCTGTTTGCTAACCCCTTTGTTGGTGCTTTGGCCGCCGCTATCGGCGCGCTTTAATATTTTC
>JAUWVK010000129.1 GCA_030617485.1 Gammaproteobacteria bacterium | reverse complement strand
CATTTAAAATCATATCGTAGCGGTCAACTTATGAATCTAGGGTCATACGATGAACCAGACTGAATTCGCCCGCCGCCGCAAACGCTTAATGCAAATGATGGGTAAATCCTCTGTGGCTATATTACCTGCTGCGCCCGTACGCATCCGTAACCGTGATGCTGAACATACCTTCCGACAGGATAGCGACTTTCACTACCTCACCGGTTTCCCGGAACCGGAAGCGGTTGTTGTGCTGATTCCAAAACGCAAACACGCGGAGTACATTCTATTTTGCCGAGAACGTGATCCGGAAATGGAAACCTGGCACGGACGACGAACCGGCCTTGATGGTGCGATGGAAGAATATGGCGCCGATGACGCTTTTCCCATTACCGACATCGATGACATCCTGCCCGGTCTGCTGGAAAACTGTGAACGCGTTTTTTATGCCATGGGGTGTAATCCCGGTTTTGATAATCAGGTTAATGGCTGGGTAAATCAGCTACGCGATAAGGCGAGAGCAGGCGTACACACACCAGGCGAGTTTGTTGCGCTGGATCACCTGCTACACGACATGCGCCTTTACAAAAGTCGCACTGAAATTACTGCAATGCGCAAAGCGGCAGAAATTTCAGCCCAGGCTCACATCCGCGCAATGCAAATTACCCAACCCGGCATGATGGAATATGAAATCGAAGCCGAGTTTCAACACCATTACAAACAAAATGGCTGTGAACATGCTTACACCTCCATTGTCGGTGGTGGTGAAAATGGTTGCATCCTGCATTACACTGAAAATAATGCTCAACTTCGCGACGGTGATTTACTGCTCATCGATGCCGGTGCTGAGAATGATCTTTATGCTGCGGATATAACCCGCACCTTCCCCGTAAATGGTTCGTTTAGTCCTGAACAAAAAGCCCTTTACCAAATTGTGCTCGATGCACAGTTTGCTGCAATCGATAAAGTAAAACCGGGCAACCACTGGAATGAACCACACGAAGCCGCGGTAAAAGTCATCACCAAAGGTTTAATTAAACTGGGCCTGCTAAAGGGTAACTTGCGCACACTTATCAAAGAGCAGGCTTATCGAACGTTTTACATGCACCGTACCGGTCACTGGTTAGGCATGGATGTGCACGACGTCGGCGATTACAAAGTTGGCGATGTCTGGCGTGAACTGGAACCCGGCATGGTGCTTACCGTTGAACCCGGGCTGTACATTGCACCAGGATCTAAAGTTGGCAACCGTGCGGTAGCTAAAAAATGGCAGGGCATTGGTATTCGCATTGAAGACGATGTACTGGTCACCAAAGATGGTTGCGATGTTCTCAGTAAAGATGCACCTAAAACCATCAATGATATTGAAGCGCTAATGGCTCAATATAACTAAATACATCAGCGTGACAACCCCCATGGCGACCTCAAATAAACAATCAACAAGCACAGACTACGATCTAATTATTATTGGCGGTGGAATGGTAGGAGCCAGCCTGGCCTGTGCGCTGGCTAACCAGCCATTACGGATTGCTATCGTTGAGGCCGTGCCTTACCAGACCGACAAACAGCCCAGTTATGATGACCGCGCCATCGCATTATCGTTTGGTAGCCGACGTATTTTTGATGGCCTGGGTCTATGGCCAGAGATCTCACAACATAGCACCGCGATAAATCGCATTCACGTGTCCGACCAGGGCCGATTCGGTTTTGCACGGTTGGATAACAGGCAAGAAGGTGTAGATGCGCTCGGCTACGTTATTACCGCTCGCAATCTTGGCAGAACCCTGGTTCATCAACTGGATCAGTTAAAAAACCTGACCCTGATCAGTCCGGCAAAACTCACCGATTTAAAACTGGGGGATGATCATGCCACTGCCGTTATTAGTGTTGAAAATGGAAAAGACAGCAAAACAAAAACACTAACCGCCAGTCTTATTGTTGCTGCCGATGGCGGCAACTCCGCAGTACGACAATTGCTTGATATTCAAACCACCAACCACGATTACAATCAAACCGCGATCACCGCAAACATTACACCCGAATTTCCACACCAACATGTTGCTTATGAACGTTTTACCCAACACGGGCCACTGGCCTTTTTGCCGATGGAAGACAACCGCTGTGCACTGGTATGGACACATGACCCACAGGAAACAAAACGTCTTCTTGAATTAAACGACGAAGAATTCCTGAATGAATTACAGTCAAATTTTGGACAGCGTCTGGGAACATTATTAAAAACAGGCAACCGCTCAACTTATCCGTTAAAGCTGGTTAAAGCCCAGGAGCAGGTTCGCAACCGACTGGCGCTTATTGGCAATGCTGCCCACACCTTACACCCCATTGCCGGCCAGGGATTTAATCTGGGTCTGCGCGATGTCGCCACGCTGGCGCAAATCATTACAGATGCCTCTTTTAATATGAATAAACAAAATCAGGACATTGGTGCTTTAAACGTTCTCGAACAATACGCACAATGGCGAACACGAGACCATCGACAGGTTATTGGGTTTACGAATACTCTGGTCAGCACATTCTCAAATCATTTTCCGCCCCTGGCTCTAGCCCGTAACCTGGGACTTATCGCCACAGATATAATCCCGCCGTTAAAACACGCCCTCTCGAAACACTCTATGGGACTATCCGGTAAGTTACCTCGACTGGCGCGGGGCCTACCCTTGTGAGTACACAGCCATGAACAAACAAACCCAACACTATGACATCGTGATTGTCGGTGGCGGCATGGTGGGCAGCGCACTGGCTTGTGCACTCAGCAACGATAACGGCGCACTTAAAATTGCGATTATTGAAGGTCGCGAACCCGAACTAAACTGGGATCATAAAAGTTTTGATATGCGAGTGAGCGCCATTACTCGCGGTTCGCAGCAGTTATTTGAACAACTAGGCATATGGGAAACACTGCAGGCGGATCGCATCTCGCCTTATGGTGAGATGTATGTGTGGGATGCAACGGGTGACGGACACATTCATTTTGACTGCGCCGACGTAGGTGAACCAAATTTGGGGCATATTATTGAAAATCGGGTTATTACCCGTGCGCTAAATCAGCATGTGGAGCAACTAGATAACGTCTGCGTGTATTGCCCAGCCAAACCTAAGCAACTCACTCAAAACAACAGCAATGCTCTACTGGAATTAGAAGACGGAAACATTCTTGAGACAACACTCGTCATTGGTGCTGATGGCGCAAACTCCTGGACACGTCAACAGGCAGGCATTGACATCACTACACGTGACTATAACCAACAGGCCATAGTAACAATGGTAAAAACATCCCTGCCGCATCAGGAAACTGCCTGGCAACGTTTTTTGCCCACAGGCCCTCTGGCGTTCCTACCACTAACTGACAACTACAGTTCTATCGTCTGGAGCACCACACCTGAAAAGGCTCAGGAGTTACTTAATCTTGATGAAGCCGAATTCAAAACTGCATTAGCCAACACCTTCGATCACAAACTGGGTGACATCACCGAACTTGGCCCTCGTGCCGCGTTCCCTCTGAAAGGCCAACACGCTAAACATTATGTGCAACCTCACCTGGCACTGGTTGGCGATGCCGCCCACACTATTCATCCCCTCGCTGGCCAGGGGGTAAATCTTGGATTTGCAGACATCAGTAAACTCGCCGAAGTGATTCTTGAAGATCACAAGAATAGAAAAGCCATTGGCTCATTCAAAACACTGCGTCGTTACGAGCGCGCGCGTCGTGGTGACAACCTGTTAATGCTGGAATCCATGGGTGCATTTAAAACACTGTTCAGCAATGAAAATACGGGGCTGAGTAAACTGCGCAACCTGGGACTCAACATTACAAATAAGCTTGTGCCGGCCAAACATCTTTTTATGCGGCATGCGATGGGCCTAACAAACTAAGTTCTGTCAACAAATCGCTAAATAAAAATACCAGCTTCATAACGACAAATGACATCGCCTCCAGAGTGTTTTTGAATCTTACACATTATCGCTCTGAACAGTCTTCAATAGATACATGTGTTATGACCTGGATAATATTACCATTCTTATCTATTTCAACCGTAATCCGGTCAACATAAGCATTTTCAACATTTGGGATTTTAATTTTCTTCCTCAACTTAAAACAGAGACGAACCAGTAACGAATCATCAAACATATTATGGACATATGATACTTGATGTGGCTGCAAGTCAGATCTCATTATAATATGGTCAAATATGACTAATTCATCCTGATCAATTTTTTCCAAAAACAGATTAACAAGTAGATGTGAGGTTAATTTTTGTTGCTCAAATAACCCTAGCTCTTTGGCTTCAACCTCTGGTATCGAAACCTCGATGTTCGTGAAAAAACTATTAAAAAACTAATTACAAAAATAAGCGTTTTATTTCTCATACGAAAAAATAATCCCCTATCCTGAAAATGTGACTCATTCTTTGCCATTATTTTTCAGCCTAATGTGAAGAATAATCATAAACGTGCATTATGACTCTCTAGAAGTTCGATCACCTCATGACCACCGGAACGCATGGCGTAGCCCAGGGGGGTGATACTGTTAATATCACGACCATTTATGTCGGCCCCAGCTTTAATGAGAAGTTCAACTACCTCGTGGAAACCTAGAGATGCTGCCTCATGCGTAGCTGTGTAGTTATATTGATCCGCCAAATTTGGGTCAGCTCCATGTTTAAGCAGCAATTTTACAGCCTGATTATCCCCGTAGGTAGCGGCCGCCAGAAGTGGCCAAATCCCCCTTTGGTCAATTTCGTTAACATCTTCACCCTGTATCACAAGCTGCTCAATT
>JAUWVK010000055.1 GCA_030617485.1 Gammaproteobacteria bacterium | reverse complement strand
GCAGTGCTCATGCCTATTGTTGCCAGTATGGGCGGCATTGCCGGTAATCAAACGTTGACCTTGATGATTCGCGGCATAGCGTTAGGACAGGTTAGTAAAAGCAACGCTCGCCGATTGCTTAACAAAGAGCTAATGGTTGGCGTGCTCAATGGCATGATCTGGGCGCTAGTTGTTGCGGTCGTAGTCGTATTATGGTTCGGTGATTATCAACTGGGTGCCATTATTGCTGCTGCCATGTTGATTAACCTTATTGTTGCAGCACTGGCCGGGGCCACAATTCCCCTGGTGTTAAAACGTCTGGGTATAGATCCCGCACTTGCTGGTGGTGTGGTGCTTACCACCGTTACCGATGTGATTGGCTTTCTTGCTTTTCTCGGATTAGCCGCGCTAGTACTAGTCTAATGAAAGTTAAAAAATAAATCGATTTTAAGTAATGTCATTACCAGAAACACCAAGGCTTACCGTCGATATCATCATCGAATTAATCGACCAGCCGGATAATCCCATCCTCTTAATTGAGCGAAAAAATCCTCCGCATGGCTGGGCATTGCCCGGAGGTTTTGTGGATGTAGGGGAAACGCTGGAACAAGCTGCGGTACGTGAAGCAGCGGAAGAAGTTTCTCTCTCCGTAAAGCTCAAAATATTACTGGGCTGTTATTCAGATCCAAAACGTGATTCGCGTATGCATACTGTGAGCGCAGTTTATATAGCTGAAGCTACAGGATTACCAAAAGCTGCAGACGATGCAGCTAATGTGAAAGCTTTTGCAATAAATGAACTACCTGAAATATTGACTTTTGATCATGGGTTGATACTGGAAGATTATTTGAGCTACCTGAAGGAAGGAAAGTTGGCGCCATTACGGTGTATTTAGTACGTAATCGCATTCTATCCCTTATTATTTTTCCTTATTATTTTCTTTGCCTTTTTCCTTGGTTAAGGGAGAAACATGTGTTGCTATTTGCATGATGCTCCCATTCTTGTCTGTTTCAATAGTAATTCGATCAACATAAAAATTCTCAAAATTTGGAACCAGGATTTGTTTTTGCAGTTTAAAACAGAGGCGAACCAGTAATGAGTCATCGATAATGTTATGTACATACGATACCTGATGTGATTGTAGATCAGACTTTTTGATTGTCTGTTTGAATATGACTAGCTCTCCCTGGCCAACCTTTTCAAGAAATAGATTAATAAGTAAATGTGAAGTTAGTTTTTGTTGTTCAAATGACTCTATCTCTTCTGCCCCAACCGTCGGTATTGAAGTAATGGAGAGTATGGAAAAGCTTATTAAAAAGCTGGTTGCAAAAACAAGTGATTTAATTTTCATTCGGAATAAAAAAGGCCTTGCCACATAATGGCAAGACCTTCCCATTTAAGTTTAATGCGTAGTTAATTTGATAACCGTTTATCATCTGCCCAGGCATCCTGCTGGATGGTAGAGAGCATATCAGCTGTCATTAGCAGTAAGTGAGTTGATAATAAAATATCCGTATGGGAGAGAGCCGCACCTTTTTTTGGATCCAGGCTCATCACCCGGCTATGCATTCTCTTGTTCAGGTCCTGGGACACCTTGAAGTAATCCCTTCTGGCCTTTTCTCTTTTCATTGCGGGAAGGCTTTTATTTAGGGCTTTCCCGTATAAGGCATGAAGTTTTTGGTGACCTTTTTCAACTTCTGCCGTATAGGTCGCATCATCAAACATCAGCGATGATGGTACCATTTCATCTGCTGATGCAACGGGTAGCACAAGCATGCATGCGAGTAGCGTAAGAGTGCTTACTATCACTGAGCGGTATTCTTTGATGTTCATAACGAACTCCTTTTTGTTGTTTGTTGTTGAGCTAGATTCCGCTAACAGACGTGCACAGACTAAATTTATCATCTGTGTTTATAACTGAGTGGGTATAGCGGAATACCTTACTTAATTGCTCATGAATTAAGTTTATTCCTCGCACCCGTAATGTAATTATAGTCTATCGTTACCCACAGTTTGCTGTTTTAGTATGGATTGTGTACATAGATAGACATATAAAGGCCGAATATAATTTTTTGAGATGAATCAGGTTTCCAGGGCTTTATTGAGAAGGGTAATGAGTGTTCCTGCTGCTATTTCTCCCGTTTCACCAAAAGATACAATACCGTCTTCGTGGCCATCCATTGCAAATATGTGTCCCTGTTTAACCTTCTCGTTGCTTAATAGTTGTTGAACTTCCTTAACCATTTCGTGAGTTCCGTACTCGGCATCTGCATTTGTGCAAGGTATGCATAGCAGATGTCGATGTTGCCAGATGTCAGGCGAATGCACGTGCAGAACAAAATTAATGGATGGGTCTGATTGATAGATGATGCCGTGCGTCAAAGATTCTGACGAAGGTTTGATTGGGCCATGAGCATTAATATGATTGTTGTTAAAATCACTGGACTCTACAGTGACGTAATGTTGCTCATTGAGTAGTGGAATTCCTCCAGTTTGGCTTCCACAAATAATAAAAGCATTTTCACCGGGCGTAAGCCGTTGGCTGACATTGCCGTAGCTATAGCCTTCATAACGATCAGGATCTTTACCAATGAGACCAACAGTGAACATCTGGTCACGCCAGATATTCAGTTCTTTCCATTGTTCAGCAGGTAGGGGTTCGGCTTCGGTAAATTCAAGCTGGAATTTAATGACGCCTTCTTGTGGATTCATGCTTTATTGTAAGGCACGGGTGGGTAGTGATGGCAGAAAAAGGTGGTGCCGGAGAGAGGAATTGAACCCCCGACCCCTTCATTACGAGTGAAGTGCTCTACCGACTGAGCTACTCCGGCGTTATTTATCTGTGTACAAGTGATGTCTTATATCAAAACACAGTCACGTGATTATACGAGCTAGGCGGCGCTGAGTCGCCCATCGAGGCTGTAGGGTTTGGGGTCAACCACGGTGGTAGGGCGCTTGAGGAGGATATCTACCATCAGTTCGGCTGATGCCGGCGCCATCACCACCCCATTGCGATAATGGCCAGCGTTGATAAAGAGTCCCTCCATTTTCGGGTAGGGGCCAATAAAAGGCACACCGGTTGGCGAGCCAGGGCGTAAACCTGACCAATGGTGTTCAATTCTGGCGTTAGCCAACATGGGGACCAGCTGTTTGGCCGTGGCATCGAGTTCTTCGCGTGCTTCTTCTGTGATGGCCTTGTCGAAACCCACATCTTCCATGGTGCTGCCAACCAGTATGCGACCATCACGGCGAGGAATGGCATAGTGGCCTTCTTTGAGGAGTATGCGTTTCAGTTGACCGGGTTTGGCACGGTAAAGAATCATTTGCCCACGTACCGGCACCACGGGTAATTCCTGCCCAAGTTCCTTGAGCAGCTTTGCACTCCAGGCGCCGCAGGCAATGATGACGTTATCTGCCATGATTTCACTGTATTCGGTACGAACGCCATCGATACGACCGTGGCGAGTTAGCAAGTGGGTTACTTCGGTACCCGTGGCCATGCGTATACCGCTGTTTTGTAGTTCTTCCAGCAGTGCTTTGATAAAAACGGGGTTGCGTATTTGTGCTACGTCGGGCATCCAGATGCCACTTTGCTGGTTGGTGCAGGCGGCAGGTTCAATCTTGTGGGCTTCAGCGGCGTCTACAATGGAGAGATTACAGCCTGATTCCTGAGACCAGGCCAGTGCCGCGTCGGTTTGGTCTTCATCCAGGATGAGCAGGCCACTTTGCTCCCATTCCACGTCGATGCCGGTATTTTGCTGTAGTTGCTGAGCGAGTTCATGGTATTTGGGCTGGCTCCACTGCGCCAGGGTGTTAATCGCTTTGGGGTACTTCCAGGGAGAGAGAGGGGAAACGATACCTCCACCGGCCCAGGAGGCTTCCTGGCCAAATTGGCCGCGTTCTATCACCGTGACGCTGGCACCGGTCTTGTTCAGGGCGCGAGCCGTCAACAGGCCGATAAGGCCACCGCCAACGATTAGATAGTCATTCATTTTCTTTTGGTGGGTTATGACTGGAAGAGCCTTTTTTCGCGCGTAACGGCGCCAAAGGTACATATAAAGCGAAGTAATCGAGAATGAGCCACCCAGTCACCATCACAGCGAGATACCAGAGTGAGTCGAGGTAGGCGAGGTAACCGAAAAGCATTACATCCCAGACATAAAGAAAATAGAGCGCCCCCAATACGATAGGCTGGGCGCAAGCTCGGCCGCCGCATTCTGGGCAATTGAGCAGCAGCCACTTACCTGAGCGGTATTTATCCCACCAGGTGAATGTTTTTGCTTGGCAATGTGGACAGGGTATAGAGGCCATGAGAGGGCGATATTTTAACCGAGGCAAGCCTTGCTGCCTATGCTCACGCTCCATGAATTGCTACAATTTTTCACGTTTGCTGTAACCAGCACGTTAAATTAAAAAAAGAATGGTTGGGATGGGGATAAATCGTGAATCAGACTGCAAAACAATTGGTAGGGTTAAGCGCTTGGCTGGTGTTATTAGGGTTACTTAGTGCCTGTGATGGCAATACAGAGCTAATGAAACAGGCCATGTCAGGTGATCATGTGGCTGTTCGTTTATCGCTGGAAAAGGGTGCGAGCGTGGATGACCCTAATAAATATGGGTGGACGGCGTTGATGCATACGGCAAAACAAAATGAGACGGCTACCATGGCGGTGTTACTGGATGCCGGAGCTGATATCGATCATCAGGATAACGATGGCTGGACAGCGTTAATGCGTGCTGCAGCGAAAGGCAATATTGAGGCCGTGCAGTTATTGTTGAGTCGGGATGCGAATATCAATAACGCAGAAAAAAATGGCTGGACAGCATTATTGTGGGCTGTAAATCGTCAGCATAATAATGTTGTCAGGGAATTAATTTCCAGGGGGGCCGATGTTAATGCAAAGGCCAATGATGGCCGAACGGCAATGGCGATCGCCCGCAATGAAAATTACACTGAGATTGTAAAGCTGTTGCAGCAAGTTGGTGCAAAGTAATGCTTATAATTAAAAGTAACGATAGTCATTAGAAAAAGAAAATGGGAGAAGTAGAATGTTACGCGGTTTAATTTTTACCCTTATTGCATCAGCAGTCGTGGTGCAGTTTTTGTCGTCATGTTCACCCAGTCGCCAATCAGCGACTCGAGGCGCACAGTATGAAGTGGACAGTGGCGTGGGTATCGGTAAACGTTGGCGTGATAATCGAGTATTTGCCACGGAAGTAAAAACAGAAGTGTTGGCAACAGACGGCATTCATGATCCTAAAAATTCAGCAATAACTGCTTTGCAAGAACCTGCTGAAGCGATGGCCTCATTTCCTCTGGACCGACGGGGTGCTGTGGACTGGGTGAAGGCACTTGATCTAGGAATTATTAATCCCCGTGCTGACCTGAAGGGAGAAACAGAAAAACTGGTGATGGACATGGATATCATGTTTAAGGATACCGACCAGATGCCCTGGGTTAAATTCCCGCACCTTGCCCATACAAAATGGTTAGCGTGCAGTAATTGTCACCCTAAGATTTTTATACCTCATAAGGGTGCTAATAATCCTTCTATGGATGGAATTCTTGCGGGAGAGCATTGTGGGCGATGCCACGACAAAGTTGCCTTTGCGCTTTGGACTTGTGAGCGATGTCACAGTGTTCCGCATGAAGGTACACCTAAACGCTGGAGTGAGGTGATGGGTGTAAGGCCTACAGAGTTAACGGACGAGAATAAACGGACAAGAAGTACGGAAGAAAAATAACGCGAACTAGTGCTGCCTAAGCAATGACAGAACTTTTTCACTGTCCCTGTCCGTGGCAACATCAAAGGCAGTGTTTCCGTCTTCATCCCTTGCATCCGGATTTGCGCCTCTAGCTAATAGTATTTTTGCCGTTTCCAGTCTGTCAAAAGCCGCAGCAGCCATGAGCGCGGTACGTTGTTTGAGTCCGCGGGCATTAGCGCTGATACCGTAGTCAATCATTATGGTTATAACATCGTTATGACCCAGGCCAGACGCGAGCAGCAGTAATTCTTCCCCGTCCTGTTTATCCAAATTTTTATGTCTGGGAAGTAATAAGGTTACAGTTTTGGTGTGTCCAAAATAAACGGCGTTAACCAGTGGTGAGCTACCACTTTCATCTCTTACGACGGGGTTGGCGTTGTTTTCCAGTAACACGGCTACAACTTCATCATGTCCGGCAGTAGCGGCAACAATTAAGGCTGTTGTGCCGTAATTATCTGCGATATCTACTTTTGCGCCATGTTCGATTAATGTCCGTGATACCTTGTCATGTCCTTCGGATGCAGCAAACATTAATGCAGTTTTACCTTTATTGCTTTGTTCGTTTACGTCTGCACCGCGTTTTAATACGTTTAGTACGGCTGTGTTATCGCCGCCTTTGGACGCATTCATGAGTTCTGTATTGTATTCTCGCGTGCAGGCACTTAACAGCAAAGCGCAGCACAACACAAAATATGTGATTGCACGATTGTTCATATGTTTAGTTTTTTGTGGGAATGGCGTGGCTGTATATAATTCTGGAATGCTATTTTATTTGTCGCTTACGTTTACCGTTTCATCGATGCAAAAAATTCATCATTGGTTTTAGTATCTTTTAAACGATCCAGTAGAAATTCAATAGCCGCAATTTCATCCATAGGGTGGAGTAATTTGCGCAGTATCCAGATTTTTTGCAAGTCATCCGCTGCGATCAATCGTTCTTCACGTCGTGTGCCAGAACGGTTAATGTCGATTGCCGGATAAATTCGTTTTTCAGATATTCGACGATCAAGATGGACTTCCATGTTGCCGGTACCCTTGAACTCTTCGTAAATAACATCATCCATTCGAGAGCCGGTATCAACCAGTGCTGTGGCAAGAATGGTGAGGCTGCCACCTTCTTCAATGTTACGAGCTGCACCAAAGAAACGCTTGGGCCTGTGCAGGGCATTCGCATCTACACCACCGGTAAGTACCTTGCCTGATGATGGGATAACCGTGTTATAGGCGCGTGCCAGACGAGTAATGGAGTCCAGCAGTATGACGACATCTTTTTTGTGCTCAACCAGGCGTTTGGCTTTTTCGATTACCATTTCGGCTACT
Organism: Gammaproteobacteria bacterium; assembly: GCA_030617485.1. Next base: position 2,150 of record JAUWVK010000055.1, on the reverse strand, counting down.
TGCACGTGACGACTGGCGGGCTCATCAAAAGTACTGGATACCACTTCACCGCGGACGGAGCGCGCCATTTCTGTTACTTCTTCTGGACGTTCGTCAATGAGCAGTACGATAAGAATGCATTCCGGGTGATTGGCAGCGATGCTTTGCGCTATGTATTGCAGCATCATAGTTTTGCCGGATTTTGGTGGGGAAACAATGAGGCCGCGCTGGCCTTTACCCACTGGTGCCGCCATATCAATAACACGTGCGGTCAGGTCTTCGGTGCTACCGTTACCTACTTCCAGTTGTAAGCGCTCGTTGGCGAACAGTGGTGTCAGGCTTTCAAAAGGAACTTTATTTTTTGCATTTTCCGGCGCATCAAAATTAATTTCAGCTACCTTGAGTAATGCAAAATAACGCTCCCCATCTTTGGGCGGGCGAATTTTTCCGGAAATCGTATCGCCGGTGCGTAAGCTGAAACGTCGAATCTGGCTGGGAGAGACGTAAATATCATCTGGCCCAGCAAGGTATGAGCTGTCGGCAGAACGTAAGAACCCAAATCCATCCTGGAGAATTTCCAGTACCCCGTCGCCAAAAATATCTTCGCCGTTTTTGGCGTGTGCTTTTAAAAGCGCGAATATGATGTCCTGTTTTCGTGCTCGGGACATTCCCTGCACACCACTTTCCTGTGCAAGGGTGTTTAAATCAGAGGCGGTTTTTTGTTTGAGTTCGGTTAGATTCATAGTTTTATTGACTTCGACGATGTGTTTATAGGATTTGGGTTAGTTAGAGATTTGGGTGGGCCAGTAGTGTAAAGCTGTGGGCTTATGCCTAAAGGGCATTTTTTCTGACATTTTGCTAATTGGAAATGCTGTTTAGAAAAATATTAGGTAAAAATGGTCACGCAAAAAATTTTGTAATTCGGGTATTTTAGTTGGTATTAATTTTTCTTCGGATGGCTTGGTAAAAGGGTAATTTGCTCGGGGTTAACGTATTCGGACAGACCTTTGTTTTAAATTTTTATTTCCGAACTTGCGATTCGGGTGCTTCTTTAGGTTGTTTTAAAAGGGGTTGGCAGAACGCCTACCCAATATCTGGTGTAATTGTTATGTATTCTTGTGTTTAAAAATAGCACGTAAAAACAGTGTCGTCTAGCTTCCTGTCTTTAGACTGATACTTTTGTTCTCAATTCTGTGAGCAGGTCAACGCTTTGGGCTACAAACCAATAATTAAACGTTGCTGTCGATAAATGCCGTCAGCTGAGACTTTGAAACTGCACCCACTTTGGTTGCTTCAACATTACCGCCTTTAAATAACATCAGGGTGGGAATGCCACGAATACCATACTTGGGAGGCGTTGCAGGATTTTCGTCAATATTAAGTTTGGTTATCTTGATTTTATCTTTATATTCTTCGGCGATTTCATCAAGAATAGGCGCGATCATTTTGCAGGGTCCACACCAGTCAGCCCAGTAGTCAACCAGGACTGGTCCGTCAGCATTTACAACCTCAGCTTCAAAAGAATCATCTGTAAGGTAAACGATGGATCCACTCACGTGATATGCCTCCAATAGCAACAACGAATATTTAACTTTATTATTTGTAAATCAATCTATCGACACGACTGAAAATACATTTACAGCATTTCAGCCTAATCGCCCGTTAATTACAAGCCCCAAGACGGTCTAATTTTGTTATTCTGTTGCTCCTATGACCGACACACACCTATCTGACACCAAATTTAGTGACCTGGATTTGGACGAGCCCCTGATGCAAGGTATTGAAGCAGCAGGGTTTTCTTACTGTACGCCGATTCAGGCAGAGACTTTGCCATTGGCCCTGAAAGGGCAGGATGTGCTAGGTCAGGCTCAAACGGGTACTGGTAAAACGGCCGCATTTCTATTAGCAGTGTTACATGAGTTGCTGGTCCATCCCGCAAATGAAAATCGTCGCCGTAACCAGCCGCGCGCAATTATTATCGCTCCAACGCGTGAACTGGCGATCCAGATTCATAAGGATGCTCTGCCTCGGGCAAAGGGATGTGATTTTCAGTTACGGGTGGTTTATGGCGGTGCCGGCTATGAGCAACAGCGCAATGATATTGGGGAAGGCGTTGATATCCTTGTGGGCACTCCCGGCCGACTGATCGATTATTTCAAACAAAAAGTCTA
>JAUWVK010000093.1 GCA_030617485.1 Gammaproteobacteria bacterium | reverse complement strand
AAAAAAATCGGGCCACTCATTGAGTGACCCGTCTATTTTTCCTGCTAAATTAAATAGCTACTTTTCTTTCAATATTTTAACAACACGTATCCTGCGTTTATCCTTCACCATATACTCTGGGACATAACCAATGGCATTCATTTTTCTGCCAAAAATAGAAAGCACCAGTCTTTCTCTTTTAGTTTTAGAAGGATTTATCAACGTATTGTTAGTCCTACGCTGGAGCTCTGCTGCAGCAGCAGCCTGGCCACTCATACCCAGCACTCTGCGGGCAAAAACATCCGCAGCATCCTGATTATCTGGCAAATTGTACACTTCTATACGCTGCCCACTCCGCCAGGTCGCCAGGCGATCTGAATAGATATCTTTTATCTGTTGGACGGAGAGCACCTCCGGATTAGAACGATTAATAATAACTGCCACATCGGCCGCCTGCACAATACCCGTAGTTAACAGGAAACCGGCGACCAGGCCTTGTAAGCACATATTCATATTTTTTTTCATGGTCTCACCTATTTCCTATTAGTTTCCGAGATAACCGACAACACTGAAGACACTCTTACTATAGTTATCCTTTGTATCATCTTCAGGATCTACTAAATGGTGTTCAACCTTAAGTGTCACATTTTTGTTAACGTGGTAGTTTACGAACAGACTGTTCTGGGTATTACCAGACTCTGTAGCAGAATCATCGGCATCCCCATCATAATAGTCATTGCGCACACCAAATGTGTATTTGTCCCAGTCATAGAGTAGTTGAGCATAATACCCTTCACGCTCATCCACATCCCAGGAACTGGCAGCCTGCTCAAATTGTAAGGTTACCGAACCAGCCCTGATCTTGCCATGAATACCAGTGGCTGAATATTCCTCATCATTGTTAGCCGTATCTTCAGAATCATTGTAGACACTAGCACCAAGCTCAAAATGATTCAGGGCAGGAAAAATCAATGATAACTTCGCACCCGTTGCCTTGTTATTATTGTGATCATGCTTTCCAGTGTTACCCGTACCGTTTACGTAATATAGATCGTAGTTCGCAAAAACACTACCAAGAGGCAATGTACCAAAAACTTGTATGCCATCCATGATCTGCGGGAACATTTTACGGATGTGTTGTGGTCGTTCCTGCGTAGGAACAAAAGTTGGGTAGTGATCTACATTCCAGATACCTCCTGGAGTAAACATGCGGCCAATACGGAAATTAGCCTTCTGATTCAACTTATAGGTCAGGTTAACGGCTTCCACGAAAATCTTACCCTGGGCATCATCGATAACTTCACCTCCGACTACATATTCTTCGCCAGGATCTACAATGCCATCATTATTATTATCAACCCAAATTGTTCCAGGTTGCGATTCACCTTCACCCTCAAATTTCGGAGCGTCTTCATATTCAATCTCGGAGAAAAAGTGCCATTTATTGCCAAGGTTTTTTTCGAAGAACAAGCTCATATGATGCAGGCGGAAACCATCTACTGAATCCTTTTTGCTGGACATATGATATTCCACATCGCTATAACCCGAAATTTTCATTCTTGTCTCGTCGTTGGTGCTAAGTTCATAAACACCTTCGGTAGCAATCAACGCCTCTTCTTCAAGCTGGTTAATGCGATCTTCCAGCTCCTTCAGTGTGGCGCTGGAGGCAATGGCTGGCGCCAGAGCAAGACCAACAAAGGCTGGCACAATTAGTTTTTTAAACATTTTTTACTCCCAAATTATCTTTTGTAAATAATATAAATAAACTTCTGATGCGTCAGCTAAGATGAAACGATCACCAAGAAAGATTCAGAAAATGCTTGATTACAAACGGGGAAGACAATCCATGCGCCCGGCAACACCTCTTTTACTATCTAATAATGTATGTGAGATATTGACTGCTTGGGAACTGTATCGAAAAAAATTGGGATTTCTTTAGCGTGATTTATGATTTACCCATAAAGACAGCTTATGATATCCATACAGAATATAGATGATTTATTTTGGTAAGCCCTTCACACCACAGAGAGGTGAATCTATGTTAGCAACATCCAAACCCCTAACAGAGCCAGAAAGCCCGCAAAGGCACGCTTGAGGACGACTGTAGACAGTCGGTGCGCCAGGGCCGCACCCAATGGCGCGAACAACATGCTGGTTACCGCTATACCTGCCAGCGCAGGGCCATAAACGAAACCAGCAGACCAGTCTGGTAAGGCCGCATTACCCCAACCCAGAACCAGGTAACTAATAGCCCCACCGATGGCAATAGGCAAGCCACAGGCAGCCGAAGTGCCTACTGCTTGATGAATCCTGACATTACACCAGGTTAAAAACGGAACCGTCATGGTGCCACCACCAATGCCGATGACGGCTGACACAGATCCAATAGTTGATCCTGCCAGGGTGATTCCTGCCAGACCAGGTAACGCACGGTGTGAATCTGGGCGTACAGAAAATGCCATTTGCGCTGCCACCAGCAATTCAAACACACCAAAGATTGATTTCAGAATGTCGCCGGACAGTTGCGCTGCCATCGCCGCCCCTAACCAGGCACCCAGCACAATCCCTGGCGTCATGCGCCAAACAATATTCCATTGCACCCCATTACGTTGATGGTGCGCACGAACTGAAGAAACAGAGGTTAATACGATGGTTGCCAGTGAAGTTCCAATAGCCAACTGCATTTCATAAATGCCACCAACAGATACTGGCTGCCAGATTGCGATCAGCGCGGGTACGATAATTAAACCACCACCCACACCTAACAAACCCGCCATGGTTCCGGCGAAAACGCCTAACAAACAATAAGCAAAAAGAATTTCCAGACCGGGCATACAAATACTTATTTACTTTAAAAAGCTACTGTGAAGCTGCCTCGGGCAACAGGTCTTCAACCAGTTGCGGGCGGGATATATGAAACCCCTGAACATAATCCACACCCAGCGCCCTGCATTCAGCTAAAACGTCTTCATTCGTTACAAACTCTGCCACCGTTTTAATCCCCATGAGATGGCCGATCTGATTAATGGATTCAACCATGGCGCGGTCAATCGTATTAGTGTGCATATCTTTTACCAGGGCTCCGTCAATCTTCAGATAATCTACTGGAAGATTTTTCAGATAAATAAATGAACTAAGACCACTACCAAAATCATCCAGTGCAAAACGACAACCCTGCCGCTTTAACCCGTTAATCAACTGGATCGCGCGGGTCATATTGGCGATTGCCGTGGTTTCAGTGATCTCAAAACACAAACGATCACCAGGTACACCCGTACTGTGTATTTCATCCAGCACAAATTCCAGAAAACCCTCATCACACAGAGATTGTCCGGAAAGGTTAACTGACAAACGAACAGAAGCATTCATCTCGAAACGACTCTTCAATAATCGTAGAGAATTTTTTACTACCCAGCGATCAATGGCTGGCATTAAATGATAACGCTCTGCTACCGGTAAAAAGCTATAAGGTAGCAACAACTCATCATCAATACTCATCCGCAATAATATTTCACTGTAGTCCTGCGAAAGACTTCCATCCAACGGTTGTATGGTTTGCTCATACAACCGGAAAAAATCTCCATCCAGTGCGCGACGAATCTGCTGCAGACGCTGCATATCACCTTTGTGGCGTGCCAGCGCAATATCATCCTGTTCAAAAACATGTACCTTATTTTTTCCGCGATCCTTAGCTACATAACACGCCGAATCGGCCGCGCTCAAAATATCAGTGATACTGCCACTATTCGCCGAAATAGGCACCAGACCGATACTCATTCCAACATCAAATACTTTATCTGCCCAGACAAAACGAAAATCCTGAATCATATCAAGCAGGCCTTTCGCCAATTCCTGCGCCTTTGCAAGATGACATCCCTCAAGCAACAGACCAAATTCATCACCGCCCAGACGAGCAATAGAATCAGAGTCACGAATACTGGCGCGCATGCGCACTGCCAGTTGTTTAAGCAATTCATCACCCGCCACATGGCCACAGGTATCATTAACCACCTTGAACTGGTTCATATCCATAAAACAGAGCGCATGTTCTACATCATCATGACGACTGGCATCCAAAGCCAAATCCAGCCTCGCTTCAAACTCACGACGATTAAGCAGCCCTGTCAATGCGTCATGACTGGCCTGATAACTTAAACGGTGCGTTAACACAGAAAGCTCCGTCGTATCATGGAACACCAGCACCACACCACGCACCTGATTATCACTGCGCAATGGTGACACACGCACGTCAACGGCAAACTCATTTATGCCCTCGCGATCCACCAGTAATATTTGACCGGGAAGGGCAAAACTATCCCCACTATCCAGACAACGAGCGACTGGGTCATCCACGCGAACACTGGTCTCGGACTCAACCAGGATCAATACCCCTGACAAGGGGCGTCCAATAGCCTCGGACAGGGAGCAACCGGTCAGCTGCTCAGCCACCGGATTCAGATACTGGATGTTTCCCTGCGTATCAGTTGTTACTACACCATCACCTATAGATTGCAGTGTGACGTGCGCAAACTCCGAAGCCTCTTCATAACTGGATTCTGCCCTAAGGCGACTTTCCTGCAATCGCTGACTGTGCACCGCAGAAGCCGCCTCGTTGGCCAACAGACTTATCAGGTCGCTATCACGCGCAGCAAATTTTCGCACTTTATCCTGCGTGACCCCCATCACTACACCAATAGTATTTCCTTCAACAATCAGCGGTGCAGCTATAGTCGACTTAACCTTGAATTGTTCCACCATACGGGGGCTAACACGCGGATCCCCCAACACATCACTAATGGCCGTTAGTTTTCCTTCTCTAAAAACAAATACCGCAACAGAGGGCTCATCCAAAGAAAGGCGAAAATGACCTTCAGGTTTATAAGTCGAACCTGTCTGAGCAACACCAATCAATTCATGCGTCTTTTTATCGTGAAGGAGCAAAAATGCCATATCAACATGCAATGCCTCGCAACATATATCTACCAGTTGATCATAAGTGTCACTTATTGATATATCTTTCTCGCCCGTGCGCAAAAAACGATTACCCACTTCCAGCGCTCGCCGACGCAGATGCAAATGCCCCAGCAATTCCTGATAACGCCCGGCAAGCACACCCAGCTCATCGGTTGAACAGGCTATTATCTCATGCGTGTCGGTAATACCACGCTTACCCGCCACGATATTTTCCAGCGGTGAAAGACTCTGGGCAAAACTGCGCATAAACAACAATGCACCAACAACGACCAATACCTGCAAACTTCCCCAAACAACAAGTGTTTCAAATGTAAAATAGTCAGTGCGCGTCCAGTAATACTGCACTAGCATGGTATCCACTAATAAAGGCACCAACGCGGCAATAAGGAAAACGCGAGTCCCAATTTTTACCACTGGTTTTTTTAGATGAATCCCCTGTAGCGCAAGCCCAAACAAATCCAGCATTTTGAAAAATATCGGCAACCCCACAATAATGGAAACAGTTAAAGCCACCAGGCTTATGCGAAACCAGTCCTTTGGCATGGCGACAAAATCAGAGTAGTACTCGGCACTGAAAATAACAGTAAAGGGCGCTATCACCAGGTAAATCAAAAACACAATCCAAAAACGCATCGGAAACGAGCGAATCCGCGCCAGTGCTTTTGATGCCTGATCTTCAGATGGCTCATCAAGATATGCCGCTACCGGACGCAGGAATCGTCCAAAATAGATTAGTGCAAAAATAAATGCCACGAGGATAAAGCCAGGCTCGGCCGGGGTGGTCATAACTGTTGTCATCTGTTTCACAGTAAACATTTCAATGTACAACAGGAAAGACAAACCAAAGACTGCTGGAACAATCCAGGCCAGCATCACCAGGTTTCGAGCACGTCGTTGAAATTCTTTACCGCTTAGTGCTAATTGAGAATCCATACCTATCATTTAACCCATATCGTTTTAGCATTCACAAATTCACGCAACCCATGGTGCGATAACTCACGCCCATAACCTGACGCCTTAATTCCACCAAAAGGTAAACGCGCATCGCTTTTCACCATGCCATTTACAAATGCCGAACCGGACTGCAAACGTCGTGCAAATTGCTCGCCTCTGATTATATCCTGTGTCCACACACTGCCACCAAGTCCAAAACGTGAACCGTTGGCAATACTCAACGCATGATCTTCATCGCGAGC
>JAUWVK010000097.1 GCA_030617485.1 Gammaproteobacteria bacterium | reverse complement strand
AGAAGATTATGAATATCTTGGCATCATACGTCGTGGTGAGCACGTCACCGTTCTCTATAAAGTGATTAATAAAAAGAACAAGGGTGAATGGCTGGGCAGGTTAGTGCTGGGTTATGAAAAGGACAAGGTAAAAATATTTGGTGCCACTTTATTTTAAGTTCGGCTGTTCTAATGCAGTACTAACTAAAACAGGCTTGACTAGATATGTCAGATACAATCGAAGACGAAAAATTCGTTGAACTAAATTACAAGGTCGTCGATGACAAAACCGGCGATGTGCTTGTCACGGTGGACTATCCACTGGGTTATGTCCATGGTGTTAATGATGTAATGTCAGAGGAAGTGACAAAACATTTGTATGGTAAAAAAGTGGGTGATGTCATCGACGTATCTGTTGACACTACACAGTTATATGGTGAAAGAGATGAATCACTGGTATTTACCGATCGCATCGAAAATGTTCCAGAGGAATATCGCGAAATTGGTATGACTGTCACCATGGAAAATGAAAAAGGGCAGCCCAGAAGTTTTATCGTTACGCGTTTTGATGACAAAACCCTGACCGTCGATGGCAATAACCCATTGTGCGGCAGAGACGTCACTTTTGTGCTGGAAGTTTTGTCTATACGTGAAGCTACCGATGAAGAAGTGGATCTTGGCGGAGCGGTTGGTGCGGACCCTGATTTAAATGAAATACTCGATCGGGCAGAATGAAATATTCCATCCAGTGAATTACTCAAGCCCATACATTTTATACCCTGTAAACCGTGCGCTCGAAAACGCTATTAGGGGTGCTCTCGTATTGCTTGATGAAGAGACAGCAGAAATTGCTAAACCTGACAGAAGTGTACCGATTGCTGATAATTTTCTTTATACGCGTGGTAATTTTGAACAGCATAGTTTCAGTGCGAATGTATTTGAAAAGCTACGTGATGAAATTGAAGCCACACTGACAGATGAAGTGCGTACCCAGGATCCACGCGCCTGGGCTGAATCACAGAAACACCTGGGATATATTCATGGCGCCATCGGGCAGCAACAGCACAGTGCTGATATTTATCGCAAGGCTGTCGAGTGTTTTTCACTTGTGCTGGAAGAAGTTACGCAGGAAGAAGCGCCACTGGAATGGGCCGCGACACAGGCGAGCCTGGCTATAGTACTGCAGGCCCTGGGGCGTCTCGAATCGGATGCAAAAACATTGAATAAGGCGGTTGATGCTTACACTGCGGCATTATTGGTCTATACGAAGAAAGAAACACCGGAAGAATGGAAGTTGATCATGCTTCAACTGGGTATGACGTTTCATGCCTATGGGAGGCTCCTGAAAGGTAATCGTACTTTTCAGAAGGCAGTTGTTGCCTACAAAAATGCGATTTCGGCGCTGGATGCTGATAATTACCCGATTGAGCTGGTGGCCGCGCATAATAATTGCGGGGCGGTATTACTTAACCTGGCAGAGTCGGAAGAAAATTCTGACCGCTTTGAAGAGGCGGTCAGGTCATACGAGACAGGCTGGAAAGTCTGTATGGAACAACAACGTCCTGTGCACCTGTCCGTTTTATGCAGAGTAAATAAGGCAACTGCACAAAGCCTACTGGCTGAGTTAACAAACAACACCAGACTAGCTGACGAAGTTGCCGACGAGTTTGAGTTAATTATCGAATGTTTTCCACATGCTCTTCAGCCGTTGTCTTTAAAACACTGTGAGAAGCGCATGAGTGAGATGCGAAAAATGGCAGAAATCACTTCTGCATGATGGTTGAACCCCATTGTTAATCGCTAGTAAGAATATCTAGATAAAATAGTATTGTAGGAACATTAAGTTTGTCGTCTGAAGAAGAAAGAAAAAAACGCGACCCGAATAACCCGTGCCTGTTTTGCAAAGATGCAAAAGGGGTGTCGCTCGATAATAAGCTTGCGTACAGTGCTCGTGATAGCTACGCGGTGAGCCCGGGGCATACTGTGGTAGTTCCGAAACGCCATGTTGCTGAGTTTTTTGACCTGACGCAGGATGAAGTCGCAGCCTGTATGGATCTTATTAATAAGGAGAAAGAACTTATCGATAAGGGGTTTAATCCTGATGGTTATAATATCGGGGTTAATATAGGACCGGCAGCTGGCCAGAGTATCTTACATGTCCATATTCACATCATTCCCCGTTACAAGGGAGATGTTGAGAACCCCCTGGGGGGAGTGAGGCATGTATTGCCAAAAAAGGCGCATTACACGCGCTAAAAGAGTATAATATTGCCAGTTTGTAGTGGTGAGGGGCTGACTAATTGTTGAACTTCCTCGCCGTATTAACAATTTAACTATTAAGAGATTAAAATTATGGCTGAATTTACACGACCTAAAGTGCCTACAGGCGTAACAGAGTATGTGACAACAACACAGAAAGAGATTATTCCTGGACAGTTTGTTATTGGTTACACGACTAAATGGGTAAGCTTCCAAAAAGAAGTACCATACCAAACACCAAAAAAACCTTAAGAAAATATGGTCTAAAGCAGTTGACTACGTGGTACTTAAAATAGTCGCGTAGACACTAGACCTAATTTTGGTTTCCGAAAAAGCACGCTTTTATAGCGTGCTTTTTTATTTGGAACACGAAAAAGATTATATACGCTCAGAAAGTTTGTAATCGATATTAATAAATGCACCGATCTCGGCACAAAACTTAGTCACTCTTGAACCGAACCCCACTTCGGGACAGTTTTCGTCTTTATCAATAGAAAGCACCAGTTCAATACTAAGTCTGGGAGAGAGATTCAGGCTTTTACAAACTTCGATAATTTTATCTTTAGCCGGCTCAATCTTTTTAAGAATTTCATCATCGATGAGTTTGTAGATATCAACTTCTTGATTATCGGAAGTGATGACATCCGTTGAGAATTCCCAGGAACTGATGACGGGTTTGTCCAGACTGCCGGTCATACCAGCATTGTTTGTTGAGGTGGGTTCTATTCCGAGCGCACTTGTGATGTCATCAGGATTGAAATGATAGCCAGAGAGTCCGAAGTAAGCCCGTCCTTTATTAGATGCCACGATATTGTCCTCGTCTATTAACCATACTATGACGAAGAATTATAACGTATAGATCAAATAGATGCCGTGATGACACCTCATCCTGGCACGCTTCCTGAGCGAGAGAGATTACGGTCGCAACCAGGTTGCCCGCATATATAATCACGTGATGGAAATAATGGCTTACCTAATCACCGGTGCTGCTGCCGGGGTGGCAGCCGGCCTGCTGGGAATTGGTGGCGGGTTGATTATTGTGCCAGTTTTGGCGGTACTGTTTGCCAGCCTGGGATTTAACACAGAAACCCTGATGCATTTCGCAATCGGGACGTCGCTGTCGACGATTGTTTTTACATCCATCTCTTCCATGTGGTCACATCACCAGCGCGAAGCGGTGTTATGGCCGGTGGTGTCTGCTATGACACCGGGTATTGTACTGGGTGCATTGGCAGGTGCGTTGCTGGCAGCGTTCATTAGCAGCTCCGGTCTCGGTCGATTCTTTGGCGTGTTTGAAATCCTGGTGGCAGCACAATTGATTTTTGGCAGCCAACCGGCTTCGCATCAGGCGCTGGCGAGTCGTTTAATGCAATCGCTGGCTGGTGTGATGATCGGGTTTTTGTCAGCAATTCTTGGGATTGGTGGTGGTACATTGACGGTGCCATACTTGGTCTGGCATCGGGTAGATATCCGCCAGGCCGTAGGAACCGCAGCGGCCTGCGGTCTGCCTGTTGCGTTGGCTGGTGCTGCCGGGTTTATGGTGGCAGGGCTTGATGTACAGTCTGATCCGGAATTCTCCACCGGGTTTATCTACTGGCCAGCCGCGTTGGCGATTACGGTGGTCAGTGTGCTGTTCGCCCCGCTGGGTGCATGGTTGGCCCACACCTTGCCCCGGGAAATTCTGCGGCGGGGTTTTGCCCTGTTGCTGCTACTGCTTGGCCTGAAAATGCTGTTTGGTATCTGACCCTGCGATACGGGCTCTTGCCTGCCTTTTTATGCGGTACATGTGTCCATGCATTAAAAAACGGCGCTATCTTTTCAGATAAGCGCCGTTTTTATTAACAGCTACTGACTTGTTGTGTAAGTCTTACAAGGACTGATAGTAATCGATCAATATCTTGGCCACTTCAGGACGTGAGAACTCTTTAGGTGGTGCTTCGCCATTAGCTAGCATCTCGCGAACCTTGGTGCCTGATAACAGAACAAAGTCATCTTTTTCATGACCAGGTGCTTCACACATCATAACCACTTTATCCAGTTTCTTGGAGTAGGCTGTGTGATCTGCTTCAAATATTTCGATGTCTAAAGCGCCAGCTGGAACCTGGTCTTTAAAGATTGTCTGCGCATCGAATGCACCGTAGTGATCACCAACACCTGCGTGGTCGCGACCGATGATGAAATGTGTTGCGCCCATGTTTTGACGGAATACAGCATGTAACACGGCTTCGCGTGGACCTGCATAAAGCATATCGAAACCGTAACCGGTTACCATTGCGCTGTTTTCAGGGAAGTAAAGTTCAACCATCTTGCGAATAGCTGCGTCGCGAACATCAGCAGGTATATCGCCAGCTTTCAATTTACCTAATAGCATGTGTATGACTAATCCATCACAACCTAAACGATCCATTGCTATGTGACACAGTTCTTCGTGTGCCAGGTGCATTGGGTTACGTGTTTGGAATGCAACAACTTTTTCCCATCCACGCGCTGCGATGTCGTTACGAATTTCAACGGCAGTTTTGAATGTGCCAGCGAAGTCTTTTTCAAAGTAAGAGTAGTTCAACACTTTAATAGGGCCAGATAAACAAACTTTACCTTGTGAATTGAATGCATCCACACCAGGGTGTTGTTCGCCATCTGCGGGTGCGTAAACTTTTTCAGTTATCAATGCCATGTCTGCATCAGAGAATTCTTCAACGCCTTGAACATCCATAACTGCTAGAACAGGATTGCCTTCTACGTTTGGATCTTTAAGCGCTATGCGGTCACCAGCTTTGATGTCACCTGCATTTTCGACAAGGTTTAATACAGGGGTAGGCCAGAATACGCCAGAAGATGTTTTCATGTCTGTTGCAACAGACAGGGCATCAGCTTTTGTCATGTAGCCAGTCAGTGGGTTGAAGTATCCACCACCCAGCATGACTGCGTTGGCAGCAGTTGCGGAGCTTACGATGATAGAAGGCAGGCCTTCAGCTTCTTTTTGTAAAGCTTCGTTTTCTGCGGCATCGGATACGAATAGTGGATTCAGTTCATCTGAACCATGTGGCTTAATCATTTGATGTCTCCAAAAATAATATCTCTGTTATGACCATCTCTGTGAATGGCACGAGTATGCGGTTTCCAGGATAATCGAATAGTCCGGTCGAGCCGCATACAGCTCAAAAATTTGAGCGCACATTTTACAATATAGTGGTATATATCGAAATTAGACCAATGTGGGTACATGGGTACATGGGTACATGGGTACATGGGTATATGGGTACAGGCTGAAGATAGTGGATTTGGCAAAAAAGAGGCAATGGACGTCCGTTTGCTATGTCTGTGTGCCTCTAAATAGCGCTCCCTGAATTACTGCTAAATACCCCATTGTTTGAGGTTATATAAAATTGAGTGGCGTCACAGGGCCGCTGTAGCCGGGAAAGGCCCCGTTAGCATCCGGTTCAGCTGCCATAAGGGCATTGATTGCTCTAACGCTTGCTGCAAAAACGTATTAAAGGGTACTGACCCCTTTAATACTCGGTCTCAAACGTGACGACTCCATCTTTGCGGCGAAAGCGCATTAGCGCAGGGTAATCCATCGAGCTCGAACAGGCGTAATCAAAACCCGGATCAAACGAGTTCGCTAAAAATGACAGTAACTGACCGTGAGTGCTGAGAAGCGGTAAATTGTAGTCCGACTCCAGCCCCTCTGAGAGGGCAATCAACCCGCGACGCGCCACTTCACGTCCTGATTCACCTCCAGGAGCACGGAAGTCAAGGTC
>JAUWVK010000119.1 GCA_030617485.1 Gammaproteobacteria bacterium | reverse complement strand
CGCGTCATTTCTGTTAACGTTCCTGTTAACACGACTGTCTTCCCCGCCATGGGCAATGTTTCTATATCAACAATTTCAACATCAGGCCAACTCACTTTAGACTTTATGAGTTTTTTGATGACATCCAGATTATGCTTTTGTTGGAAAAAAGTAACAATATTGGATGCGACTACAGGGCCAACATCAGCCACCTTCAATAATTTTTCTGTGCCTGCACCTTCCACTAGCTCAAGCTTCCCAAAATGATTTGCCAAATTAAGGGCTGTTGCTTCGCCCACTTCGCGAATACCCAGTGAATATATAAACTTTGCTAATGTGGTCGACTTGCTGGTTTCCAGTGCAGCAAGTAGATTATCAGCAGACTTTTCAGCCATGCGCTCAAGACCTGCCAGTTCTTCCAACTCAAGTAGGTATAAATCAGCTACATCGTTTATTAGCTTAGCATCTACTAATTGATCCACCAGCTTGTCGCCCAGACCGTCAATATCCATAGCGCGTCGTGATGAGAAATGTTTTATCGCTTCTTTACGCTGAGCTGGGCAATACAACCCTCCACTACAGCGCAAGATTGCTTCACCTTCTGCGCGCACCAGCTCAGAGCCACATTCAGGACAATGAGTGGGCATTTTGAATTTTCTGGAATTTTTAGGCCGACGTGATTTTACAACACTTGCCACTTTAGGGATCACATCACCTGCGCGGTATACCACCACAGTATCACCGACACGCACATCCATACGCTCTATTTCATCCTGATTATGCAAAGTAGCATTGGTTACTGTTACCCCACCCACTTCCACGGGACCCAGTCTTGCCACTGGCGTTATTGCACCGGTACGCCCAACCTGGACATCAATTGCCAGCAGTTTCGTCAATTCTTCCTGCGCAGGAAATTTGTGCGCAATAGCCCAACGTGGGGCACGTGAAACAAAACCCAAGATCTCTTGTTGAGACAGCTGGTTTACTTTATACACAACACCATCAATCTCATAAGACAAACCGCTTCTTTTCTCGCTGATATGCCGATAATAGGCAAGACATTCGTCCACACCCTTAACAACTTTTATTTCAGGACATATGCGTAAGCCCCAGGTTTTTAGGTTCTCAAGAATCTCACTGTGACAGGCTGGTATTTCCTTACCCTCTAATTGTCCGATACCGTAACAAAATATAGCCAGAGGGCGCGTGGCCGTAATCTTTGAATCCAACTGACGCAAACTCCCTGCTGCTGCATTTCGAGGGTTGGCAAATAATTTTTCATTGTTTTGCTTTTGTCTTTTGTTGAGTGCTTCAAACCCTAGTTTAGGTATGTAAACTTCACCACGAACTTCTAAGAGGTGCGGATAATCACTCCCCACTAATTTCAACGGAACAGAATGAATGGTGCGTACATTTTGCGTGACGTTTTCACCCGTAACTCCATCACCACGGGTAGCAGCTCGAACTAGCACACCATTCTCATATAGCAAACTAATCGCGAGACCATCAAGCTTGGGTTCGGCTACAAACTGAATATCTGCAACATTCAAACGATCGGATATACGTTTCCCAAAGTTTTTCACCTCCTCATCACTGAACGCGTTTCCCAATGAAAGCATTGGGATAACATGGTTAACTTCATCAAATGATGGTAAAGGTAAAGCACCAACCCGCTGAGTAGGCGAGTCAGGCGTTATTAAAGATGGATTAGCTGACTCAAGTTCCTGCAACTCACGAAACAGGCGGTCGTATTCTGCATCAGGCACTTCCGGATCATCCATCACATAATACTGATAGTTATGATGATTTATCTGCTCACGCAAAACAGTGATTTGTTTTTGGATTTTTTCAGGAGCACCCATCTTTAGCAGTTGTCCGCCGCATCAGGATATTTTTCGAACAATTCTTCTTCATAACCAAATTTAGACATATCTTTTATACGATGCGGATAAAGCACACCATCCAGATGGTCACACTCGTGTTGAACTACCCTGGCATGAAACCCTTCAGCTTCTACCTCAATGGTTCTTCCTGCTGGATCGAAAGCACGATAAATAATGTTTTTGTATCTAGGCACCCAGCCCCGCATTCCCGGCACACTCAGACAACCTTCCCAGTCCTCTTCTATAGTATTCCCCACAGGCTGAATTTCTGGATTCACAAGAATTGTCATTGATAATGGATCTCTATCCGGGTAACGAGGATTCTCATCAAAACCAAATACCACCACCCGTTTAAGCTCGCCAATCTGGTTTGCCGCAAGCCCTGCACCATCAGCCTCGGCCATCGTATCAAGCATATCCTGAACCAGCGATTCCAGTTCGGGCGTGTTAAACTCCGTCACAGCCTCGGCTGATTTCAATAGTAATGGATGACCAATGCGTAAAAGTGGACGAGCTGGCATAATAAGCTTCTAATTTAACTCTTATTCAACTTTTATTTAATTAGGCGAGGATAATCCCGCAATTTATGCATCTGTGCGACATCAATACACCTGTTAGTACTGCTATCACCAATAACCGTGCCGCAAATAGCCGCATCGTTGGGCGTTATAGTATCAAGAACTGGCGACCAACGGCGATCCTGGCGTTAATCTTAATATTGACGCCTGGCCTGACTTTTTCTGCTACATCGAAGGCAAAACAGGGTTCAAAGGAAGAACGATGGTTTGAGGTTGAACTTATCGTATTCGCACATAAGAATAACCAGGCGCTGGAATCCGAAAAATGGCCAGAAATTACTGATTTGGTACTACCCGAAGAAATAGTGGAACTGAATCAACCAAAACCTGAACCTGCCGAAGAAGACAAACCAGAAGTTAACGAACAATCGTTGGTGTTTGAGCAAGTTAATCCTGATGCCAGTTCATCCATTGAAGAACCAATACCGATGCCGGTAGCTTTCGTAATGCTTAAGGGTGAAGAATTACAGTTAAAAGAATCGTTCAAAAAATTAACACGTTCTTCAAAATTTGATCCCCTTCTACACGTTGCATGGAGGCAGCCCACCTTCGATAAAAAACACGCTCAATCAGTGTTGTTGTATGAGGGTATGACAGAACCAGAATTCTTTGAGGATGAGAAAACCAAACCTGAGGATGCCAGGCCCGTTACCAGCTCGAGTACCGATGAAAACATCGAGCCTAATATTAAACCTATGAACCCACGTTTTGCAGGGACTATTAGTCTAAGCGTGGCCCGCTACCTTCACTTTGCCGCTGATCTGGTTTATCGAACGAAGGTAACACAACGTGTGGCTATACCGATGTCTTCAGAGGAGCTCTGGAATGAGTCGCCCTATCAAACACTATATGATCCGCAAGGACCGGCGGTTCAGCTCGAATCGTGGAAGGCTATGCGCGGGTTTAGACTAAAAGAATCTCGCCGTATGCGCTCTAAAAGAATCCATTATCTTGACCACCCGTTTCTGGGTATTGTTGTACTGATAACGCCGGTTGAGTTACCAAAAAATCCTGAAGAATTGTCTGCTACTGATCACACCAGCAATATTTCTTCTCGTTGAGTTATTCTCGTTGAGTTATTTTTGCTGAAGCATTGACGGCACAACCAGTAATGGTTTTCTAGGACACAAGGGCTTCTAAGACACTACTAACATCAGACAAGCCTGTTTTAAGGTTTGCCTCAATATCTTCCATGGTGATTTCACCCTGCCCTTTACCTGCCGCCCAATTTGCTACAACAGCGCAGGTGGCATAACAAAGATTAATTTCCCGAGCCAGTGCGGCTTCCGGCATTCCTGTCATGCCAACGATATCGCAACCATCCCGTTCCATTCTTAATATTTCTGCGGATGTTTCCAGGCGCGGCCCTTGTACTGCACCATAAGTGCCACCAGCAACCATCTCAATATTAGCAGAAGTTGCTGAAGCTAATAATTTCTGGCGTAAGTCTTCACAGTACGGATTGGTAAAATCAATGTGAAGCACCTGATCGTTTTCATTTTCGTAAAACGTACTGGTACGACCCCATGTGTAATCAATAATTTGTGTTGGTGTAGACAGCGTAGCTGGTGACATATCATGTCGTATACCCCCAACGGCGGCTATCGCCAGAATATTATCCGCACCTAATTCACGCAAAGCCCACAGATTAGCTCGATAATTTATTTTGTGTGGCGCGAGGGAATGGCTATAACCGTGCCGAGGGAGGAACAGGACTTCTTTTCCAAACAAGGTACCACGGGCCACTGTACCGGAAGGTGAGCCATAAGGTGTCTCAACCACCTCCCTTTTATGGACATCGAGAATGCCAAGAGTATCCAGACCGGTTCCGCCAATAATCGCCAAATTATCCATGCATCAACTCTTTGTGAAAATTTTTAATTAAAATAAAAACCATACCGTAATATCGCGACATACCCTTTACTGCATTCACTTAATTACATTCCCTTTACCGCAAAGATACCCGGCGCATTACGCAGGTAACCCTTGTAATCCATGCCATAACCAAACAAATAACGATCTTCTATTTCCAGACCGACATAATCTGCTCTTATACCCTGTTTTCTATTATGCACTTTTTCGACCAATACAGCGGTTTCGACACTAATAGCTCCAGAGTCTTGACAGTGTTTAACGATCGCAGCCAGGGTATAGCCTTCATCCAGAATGTCATCCACTATTAATACGTGTCTGTCTTTTAATGGATGCTGGGGCTCAACAAGCCAGTTCAGCTCACCACCCTGTGTCTCACCTCGATAACGTGTGGCATGCAGGTAATCCTGTTCCAACGGGAAATCCAGGCGCGACATTAAACAACCTGTCACCACAAGGCCGCCATTCATCACACATATTATCAAAGGATTATTGTTTTTATGTTTGGACGTGATTGCTGCGGCCATGTGCTCTAATGCAAGTTCGGCCTGGTCTACAGAAGCCAAACAATCAGCCTCGGCTCGAACCTGTTTAATATGTTCCAGAGAAACACTCATTGGAAAGTGGCGTGAGATTTCACAGGGTTATAAGCATTAAGTTAATACGTGAAAGTAACCGTTCCATCATCCATAGCCTCACTGATGATGTATGCTGCACCCACTGTTTCGCAAATCTCCGGAATCATATCATCACCCCATAATTCCAGGTTTGTTGTACAAATTTTAAACCTGGCACCCGCTTCGACAGCGTCCTGCATTAACCCATAAACTGTTTTACTTCTATCTTCAGTAAAATAAATTTTTTCTGCAACACCTGGTTTTGCCAGCTCACCTGCCCTGCCCGTGAGTATTACCTCAACATCATATTCCATTGCAGCCGCGACACTAGCCTGCATGAAAGGTGTCCCT
>JAUWVK010000048.1 GCA_030617485.1 Gammaproteobacteria bacterium | reverse complement strand
CCTACGCTCCATCCAGTCCGGCTTTAGCTCTGTAATGATGGACGGCTCACTGGAAGCAGACATGAAAACCCCTTCAAGCTTTGAATACAACGTCGCTACAACAGCAGAAGTTGTCAAAATGGCCCATGCTGGCGGTGTTTCGGTTGAAGGCGAGCTGGGTTGCCTGGGTTCACTGGAAACCGGTGAAATGGGTGAAGAAGACGGTCACGGTGCAGAAGGCAAACTCGACCTCGACATGCTGCTCACCGATGTCGATGAAGCCGCTGATTTTGTTGCTCAGACCAATGTGGATGCCCTGGCCATCGCTATCGGCACCTCACACGGCGCATACAAATTCACCAAAGAGCCTACTGGCGATATCCTGCGCATCGATCGCATCAAGGAAATCCATGCCAAGCTTCCTAATACTCACCTGGTGATGCACGGTTCTTCCTCAGTGCCTCAGGACTGGTTGGAAATCATCAATAGCCACGGTGGCGACATGGGTCAAACCTACGGCGTGCCGGTTGAAGAAATTCAGGAAGGCATCAAAAATGGCGTGCGCAAGGTTAACATTGATACTGATTTACGCATGGCATCCACAGGTGCTGTCCGTCGTCACTTGATGGAAAACACTTCCAACTTTGACCCACGCAAATTCCTCAAGGAATCGACGGCGGCCATGAAGAGCATCTGTCAGGCACGTTTTGAGGCCTTCGGTTGTTCAGGACATGCCTCCAAAATCACACCAAAGTCTCTGGAAAAGATGATCGACTATTACAAATAACAGAGCATTAGTAATCAGGGTTTCGGCCCAAAAAAAGGCGCGGGTATCGAAAGATGCCCACGCCTTTTTTATTGCCCAGTCGTTTACCCGGGTATTTACCAGGAATAGCCTAACTAATCAGTGGGCATGCCCGTGGTCAATCTCTTCTGGTGTCGCATCACGAATGCCTTCAACACTGACATCAAAATGTAATGTCTTGCCGGCAAGAGGGTGGTTAGCATCAATTGTGATTTCAGCATCACTCACTTCAGCAACCACGATCACCTGTACACCTTCCGGGCTTTCGGTCTGAAATTGCATGCCAGGCTGTATATCTTCAACACCCTCAAAAGCACTGCGGGGAACTTTTTGTACAGCCTCAGGCGAATGCTCGCCATACCCATCTTCAGGTGATACGGTAACTTTTAAGGTAGCACCAGTTGTTTTACCCGTAAGTTCTTTCTCCAGACCAGGAATTATATTGCTTGCGCCATGCAGGTAAACCATCGGGTCACCATCTCGCGAATTATCCAGGACTTCTCCCGCATCATCTGTCAGTGTGTAATGAATTGTAACCACACTTTTATCACCAATCATTAAACTCATAAATATTTTCCTGTTTTGTTCCAAATAAAGCGCCGAATTATAGACTGAAACCGTAAAAAAGCCCATTTTGGCGATTTTTGCCACGCGCCTGACCCATGAAGGCAACGTCTGCAGCGGAGCCAATGGAGAGCATAGCTCCGCCCAGACCGGCGGTTAGGGTAACCAGAAGTGACCCTTTACCCATAACTTGGCTAGTAATGGAGGCTTTCCCCTACGCCTAGGCCTTTTTTGTCCCATTCATTATGGGTGCCACCTTCACCATGATTAACCTGTTTATCGCTATCATCGTCAGCGCAATGCAAAATTACAGTGATGCAGAGCATGAGGAATCAGTGCAGGCCCTACAACAAACACAGGAAAACATTGAGGCTGATCTCCATGAAGAAATGCAGTCGTTACGGGTCGGGATCAGAAATCTGAAACAATTGTTGATACATAACCTGCGGGACCATTAAGGTCATCCCGTAATCATGGTCTGCCGCAAATTAACACTGACAGAGCTTATACGGCAAAAATTCTAAGCGATATGATTTTTAAAGCATTTAAAGCCGAATACCTATATAAGTAAACTTAGTCAAAATTGAACAATCGGGGTCGACGATGGATATTCATTCT
Organism: Gammaproteobacteria bacterium; assembly: GCA_030617485.1. The sequence goes on along the minus strand of JAUWVK010000048.1, from coordinate 9,009 downwards.
TTTATATTATAGAGTTCAACCGGCCATTGCCTCATTGCGCGCTCTTTGGCAGCAGGACTCTAATGCAACATACTATTATACTTTCTCTATCTTTAGCTGCATTTTGGTTGGCTAACTCAGGCCACAATACTGCCCTAATGCTGTCGCTTGGGGCGATCTCCATCACCATTGTTGTATACATAGCACACCGAATGGATGTGGTTGACCATGAAGCTCAGCCCTTGCATCTAACGCTGAAAATCCCCGGCTACTATGCCTGGCTTATTAAAAAAATTATTGTTGCCAATTTGTTGGTAGTAAAACATATCTGGCTTGGCAACAAGTCTATTTCACCCGGTTTTACGACTGTTACCGCCAGCCAAAAAACGGATATAGGGAAAGTCATCTACGCTAACTCCATTACGCTAACTCCTGGTACCGTTACGGTAAATTTACAAGGTGATCAGTTTATGGTGCACGCTTTGTTACGGGAATCAATTAAAGATCTTGAATCCGGTGAAATGGATCGCCGGGTCACTCAACTGGAAAAGTAATGTTAATAGCTGCAACCATAGCCATTCTGGTTGTCATGATCATGGCAACTGTTCGAGCGATCATAGGGCCTACGCTCTACGACCGTGTACTTGCCGTCAATATGTTTGGCACCAAGACCGTTCTGCTTATTTCACTGTTAGGCTTTGTAATGGGACGGCCGGAGTTTCTGGATATTGCAATCGTCTACGCCCTTATCAATTTTATCAGCGTTATTGGCATATTACGCTATTCCGACAATTTTATAGTTAAGCCCACCGAGCAGCAGAAAAAGTAATGGATACTTTGATACAGGTTAGTAGTGCACTGTTTTTGTTGGTAGGTAGTTTTTTATGTATTTCGGGAGGAGTGGGCATCTTACGCTTTCCTGATTTGTTTACTCGTATGCATGCAGTAGGCGTGACCGAGACTTTAGCTACTACGATGATTCTAATCGGGCTAATAATTCACAACCCAGACTTTATGGTGGATATTAAACTCATAATCATCCTGCTTATGTCTTTTTTTATTAGCCCCACAGCAAGCCACGCATTAGCCAGTGCCGCAATGCGTAATGATCGGTTATGGGAAAGTAACGAGAAACCGGATAGTAAACAGGTGAAGTCATCGAATCCCTGATCGATATTGCTTTATTGGCCTTTCTGGTCGGTGTCGCCTTTGCCATTGTCTGGATGAAAGATTTGCTAGCGGTGATTATGCTGTTAGGCATTTACGGTCTGTTGTCAGCCAGTTTTTTTGTCGCAATGGATGCTGTGGATGTAGCCTTTACAGAAACATCCGTGGGTGCGGGTATCTCCACCTTGTTGATGCTGGTAGCGATTGCCCTGACAGGACGCACAGAACATCCCGCGCGCCATAAACCTTTATTGGCTTTAGCTGTGGTTATATTCACTGGAAGCCTGCTGATCTATGGCACTCTGGACATGCCGTATTTTGGCTTAGCTGAAGCGCCAATTCACCAACATGTTGCCCCTCGATACATTAACGATTCAATGCAAGAGATTGGTGTGCCAAATGTTGTAACGTCGGTACTCGCTAGTTATAGAGCGTTCGACACTTTTGGCGAAGCGGTAGTGATCTTTACCGCAGGCATGGGGGTATTGGCACTTTTGTCGGTGGCACGTCGTCGTGAAGATGATGCAAAAATTGACTTACTCAATATTCCCATGCATGAACAGCATTTAATCCCGCGTATTGTTATTAAAATGCTGATCCCTTTTATTCTCCTATTTGCGTTTTATGTACAGTTTCACGGCGACTTCGGACCTGGCGGTGGGTTTCAGGCGGGCGTGATCTTCGCCGCCGCCATTTTCCTGTACACGATGTTGTTCGGTATGAGCACAGCACATCGAGTGATTAATCAGTCCTTTATTCAGATGCTCGCAGCCACTGGTGTCCTGCTATATGGCAGCGTAGGCGTGGTTTCCCTGTTGAATGGCAAAGAATTCTTTGATTACAGCGCTTTATCTGCTGATCCGGTGGCGGGTCAGCATCTGGGCATACTTTTGATTGAACTGGGTGTGGGCATCACGGTTGCATCGACTATGGTCATAATATTTTTTAACTTTGCAGATCGAAAAGAATATCCGCAGCGCAAAAAAGATTAGGATTTTTTATGTTAATGGGGCTGTATAATTACTGGGTTGTGGTGGTGCTGATGATGATCGGATTTTACATCGTTATCGCCCATGGCAACCTGATCAAAAAAATAGTTGGCCTGATTATATTCCAGACGTCCGTTTTTATTTTTTATATCAGTATGGCCAAGGTCGATGGCGGCACTGCTCCCATTCTGGCCGAGGGGATCAAGCTTTACTCGAATCCCTTACCGCATGTTTTGATTCTCACTGCAATCGTCGTCGGTATTGCCACTACAGCTTTGGCGCTGGCACTGGCCGTACGCATTAAAGAAGCCTATGGCAGTATCGAAGAAGAAGAAATTCAAATGAAGGATAATCAGGATTGTTAGCGCATTTACCAATTTTGCAAGTCATCGTGCCGCTGATGGCAGCATCTTTGTGTCTGTTTCTAACCCGACCCCGTCTGGTATGGCTGTTCACTTTGATAGCCAGTGGTTTAGCTTTTCTGATCAGTTGCATTTTGCTGCAGCAGGTAATGACCTCGGGTACGGTTATTTACGAGCTGGGCGGCTGGGATGCGCCCTGGGGTATTGAGTACCGCATTGATCAGCTCAGTGCATTCCTGTTACTGATTATTTCAGCGATCAGTACAGTTGTGCTATTTGCCGCTCACACCAGCATACGCCAGGAAATCCCCGCAGACCGGCACACGCTTTTTTATGTTTTGTACCTGTTATGTCTGGCCGGAATGCTTGGCATTGTGGCGACAGGTGATGCTTTTAATGTCTTCGTTTTTCTGGAGATATCTTCTTTGTCGACCTACGCCCTGATCGCGCTGGGCAAAGACAGGCGCGCGCTTTGGGCGTCGTATCAGTATTTAATTATGGGCACCATCGGCGCTACTTTTATTTTGATAGGTATAGGTCTGATGTACCAGATGACCGGCACCCTGAATATGGATGATCTCTCCAGACGCCTGCCAGAAGTAGCGCAAACACGAACGGTCTTTACTGCTTTTGCGTTTGTGATCGTTGGCATCTGCCTGAAATTAGCCATGTTCCCGCTTCATCTATGGCTACCGAATGCCTATGCTTATGCACCTTCTATAGTTACGGCCTTCCTTGCGGCTACCGCGACAAAAGTCGCCATTTATTTGCTCATTCGTTTTACCTTCTCGGTATTTGGTCTTTCGTTTTCCTTCACCCATCTGCCCTTACAGTTACTGTTTGTAGTCCTTGGCCTGGCGGGTATATTCGTGGCCTCGACTGCGGCCATCTATCAAACCAATATCAAACATCTATTTGCTTACTCAAGCGTTGCGCAAATTGGCTACATGATAGTGGGCTTCAGTGTAAGCACCGTCGCTGGTTTAACCGCGACGTTATTGCATTTGTTTAATCATGCTTTGATGAAGGGCGCTCTGTTTTTAGCATTGGGTGCTGTGATGTACCGTATCGGTAGTGTTCAATTGACCCAGTTTCAGGGCTTAGGTCGTCAAATGCCCCTCACCATGGCGGCTATTGTAATAGGCGGTTTAAGTTTAATAGGGGTGCCGCTCACTGTTGGTTTTGTGAGTAAGTGGTACCTGGTTCTGGCCGTGATTGAAAATGGCTGGTGGCCTGTTGCTGTACTCATTTTATTAGGCTCATTATTGGCTGTCGTTTACGTCTGGCGTATCGTTGAAATTGCCTATTTCAAACCCGCCTTAGCCGGTACAGAAACAATTAGAGAAGCTCCGCTTTCATTCCTGATTCCCATTTGGACCTTGGTAATAGCCAACATCTATTTTGGCGTAGATACGCGTCTTAGTGTACAAGTCGCGCAGGCCGCTTCGCAGAGTCTGTTTGGAATGAGTCCATGAACATGACTCTGGAATTCATGCTGCAGCTCAGCATTATTTTGCCATTGTTCGCAACTCTGGGCATTGTGGCGACAGGGTGCAAACCTGATCTGCGTGAAGCAGTGACCATTGCCACTTCTTTAGTGTTGCTCTATTTAGTTTTCAATCTATATCAGGGTATCCAGCAAGGTGGGAGCATCAGTGTGCAGTGGTGGGCGCTTTTACCGGGTTTACAGATAAGCTTTAGCATCGAACCGTTGGGAATGCTGTTTGCTTTAATTGCCAGTTTCCTTTGGCTGATCACGACAGTTTATGCCATCGGTTATATGCGCAGCCATAATGAGAAAAACCAAACTCGATTCTATGCCTTTTTTGCCATCGCCATTAGCAGCGTGATGGGCATCGCATTTGCTGACAACCTGTTCACCCTGTTTATCTTTTACGAAATACTGACCCTGTCCACCTATCCGTTGGTTACTCATTCAGGAACTGAAGAGGCAAAAAAAGGCGGCCGAATTTATCTCGGGCTATTGCTCAGCACTTCAATTGTCTTTTTCCTGTTAGCCATTATCAGTACCTGGTTTGTAGCCGGCACCCTGGACTTTAAACCCGGTGGCGTATTTGGCCCTGATGTTAATACGACAGTTGCGGGTGTAATACTGGTGCTATTTGTTTTTGGTATAGGCAAGGCCGCTATTATGCCCTTTCATCGCTGGCTTCCTGCCGCAATGGTCGCGCCAACACCAGTCAGTGCCCTGCTGCATGCTGTAGCGGTGGTAAAAGCCGGTGTATTTACCATTTTGAAAGTATGTACTCTTATTTTTGGCATTGATTTGTTGGCGACATTACCAAGCACTCAGTTTTTACTCTATCTGGCTGGGGCATCTGTGTTGCTGGCCTCGCTGGTCGCAATGCGACAAGACAATTTAAAAGCAAGATTGGCCTATTCAACAGTGAGCCAACTGGGCTATATCACCCTGGGTGCATTGCTGGCTACCTCATCGGGAGTTATAGGTAGCTCGATGCATATTGCTACACACGCCTTTGGTAAAATCACCCTGTTTTTTTGTGCCGGCGCTATTCTAGTCGCAGCACATAAATCAAAAATAAGTGAAATGCGTGGCCTTGGCCGACAGATGCCGATCACCATGGCCGCCTTTTTTATTGCTAGCCTCAGCATCATTGGTGTACCACCAACGGGTGGTACCTGGAGCAAGTGGTTCCTGTTAATGGGCACTATTGAAACCGAGCAGTTTATTCTGATGGCAATACTTACGATCAGCTCATTGCTCAACATTGCTTATCTATTACCGATACCGTTTCATGCCTTTTTCTCCGGTGACAAAATATCCGCCACCAGTGCTGGTATAAAAGAAGCACCACTACCGTCATTGATTGCCTTGTGCATTACCACCGTGGGCTGCGTGATTCTTTTTGTATACCCGCAACCTTTATATGAATTGGCTAAGGCCATTTTGGCAACATAGAGACTAGTGAATGGAAAACGATAAGCTGCCTGTTGAAAATACTTCGATTTTTGATAAGCCCAAGAATGTAAAACGTGTTTTACATCTTCTTTACGGGTGTTGTGTGCTTCTATTTTTACTGGACTTTATGATTCATCGTCACGTGGCACACAACTGGGAAAACCTCTGGGGTTTCTATCCTCTTTATGGTTTTGTTGGCTGTGTCGTCTTAGTTATAGTTGCAAAATGGATGCGCACTTTCCTGATGCGCTCGGAAGACTACTATGAAAAAGAAAAAGCGGGCTTTGATAAAAAACGCGAAGCCGATGTAAAACGGAGCGCAGAATCAGGTAGACACAATGTGGATGCTTGAGTTACCACCTTTTCTTCCTTTTTTTATCGGTGCGCTAATTGCCGCCGTTAGCCGTGGAACGTTGCGCAATGTGTTCATGGTGGCAACACCCATCGTTAGCGCCCTTCATCTCTGGATGGTACCTGAAGGTATTCATTTACAGTTCGCTTTTCTCGATTATCAGCTTACCCCTTACCGTGTTGACAAACTCAGCCTCATGTTCGGCTATGTTTTTCACATCGCCGCGTTTATTGCCATTATTTACTCACTACATGTGCGAGACACCCTGCAACAAGTGGCTGCGATGATGTATGCCGGCAGCGGCCTGGGAGCCGTCTTTGCGGGTGATTTATTGACTTTATTTATCTTCTGGGAATTGCTGGCCTTTACGTCGGTATTTCTTATCTGGGCACGCCGAACCCAGCGCTCCTATGTCGCTGGCATGCGCTATCTAATTATTCAGGTCTTATCCGGTGTTATTCTTCTTATAGGCGCGCTGTTTTATGCGTCTGAAAACGGCACTTTAGAATTTGGCTTTATTGGTTTAGACGGTATCGCTGGGTGGCTGATCTTTATTGCCTTTGGCATTAAATGCGCTTTTCCCATGGCTCACAATTGGCTTACAGATGCCTATCCTGAGGCCACCGTCACGGGCACCGTTTTTCTCAGCGCGTTTACCACCAAAGTGGCCGTCTATGCATTAGCTCGCGCATACCCTGGTACTGAGCTGCTGGTATACATTGGCGCAGCGATGACTTGTTTCCCCATCTTTTTTGCTGTGATCGAAAACGATCTGCGCCGAGTGTTGGCCTATAGCCTGATTAATCAGGTAGGGTTTATGGTCGTCGGAATCGGCATTGGTACAGCGCTTGCCATCAATGGCGCCGTTTCACATGCATTTAATGATGTCATTTTTAAAGGCCTGCTGTTTATGTCGATGGGCGCAGTGCTGCATATGACGGGGCGTATCAATGGCTCTGACCTGGGCGGGCTATATAAAACCATGCCCAAAACCACGGTGCTGTGCATTGTGGGCGCCGCCTCTATTTCGGCTTTCCCCTTATTCAGTGGTTTCGTGAGCAAATCCATGGTGATGTCCGCCGCGCTGGAAAATGGTTATGACTGGATCTGGTTAATGCTGTTATTTGCCTCCGCAGGTGTTTTTCATCATGCGGGTATCAAGATCCCCTATTTTGCTTTCTTCGCCCATGACTCAGGTATTCGCGCAAGTGATCCACCCAACAACATGTTGCTGGCGATGTTTATTGCGGCGGTTCTCTGTATTGCAATTGGTATCTATCCATCTGCGTTGTACTCATTGTTACCCTACGATACGGGTTACAATCCATACGATGCCACCCATGTGTTGGCACAGACTCAGCTATTATTCTTTTCAGCATTGGCCTTCGTCTGGCTCAATCTCAGAGGTATGTATCCTCCTGAATTACGTTCCACGAATCTTGATTTTGACTGGATATACCGCCGCGCCTTTCCAAATGCACTACAGAGTATGTTCTCCATTATATGGAAGGCTGACAATGCTATACGTCAAGCTTTTCTCGTAAAATTGAATCAGACCCTGGCTTTTATTTCTCGACGATACGAAGGAACCAGTAGTTTACTTTCACGCACTTATCCAGCTGGCAGTATGGTGATGTGGGTTGCAGTGATTCTTGCTACCTATTTATTTCTTAGTTTTATTCATTAAGTATTTTTGATGTAAGGTAAAGTTGTCTACGCTTTTCGGGGCGTTAAAAATACCTTTTTCCTTAGTCTCTCCTGACAAGTTGCCTCAGCGGTTTCCAAAACTGCTGAATCTACACTACTTCGAATGTCTGCCATCACGAATAAGCAAATACGAATATAGCTATGGCCGCATAACCCACTGTATGGCTAGTGAGATCCAGGCGCGAACCGTTCGTTGAGGCAAAGACAGATCCTGGAAGCAGAGCTAAAAAGCAATTGTTAAAATGGTCGAAAGGATTTTCACTTGATAACGGTCTTTATTATTGGTGGCGCACATTTTTTACTATTGCATATTGTGCCTAGCTGTTTGGCGAGCATACAGCCCAAGTGTGACTAAATGACATCAAACAGTATCCATCACAACAGGCAATGTTAATCAGTCAGGAACATGATGAGCCATCTGGATTATTTATAGACCTGATTAATCTTCAGGTTTTTTGAGCTTTTCAGCCGCCAGCTGCAACGCCACCAGCCGTTTAGGGACACAGTGACCCTCAGCGAGGTTGCCAATGACTCCCTGACGTTCCAGGAAGGATTTAACCGCTGGACGTGCACACACCAGGAATGCATGGCGCCCGTTGTCCTGTGCATCATGAACCATATCGTCCAGGGCGCGGGCGCTGGTAAAGTCCACCTGGGGTACATGGGTAAGATCCAGCACCAGAGCCTTGTATTGATCGAAGCTAGCAAGCCTTCTGGCCATACCCTTGGCCGCTCCAAAGCTCATGGGTCCTTCGAGGTGATAGAGTAATATATCGCCTTTTGCTGAATCCATAAGGCCACGCTCTTCTTCATTCAGGGGTATCTCTTCAGTGGAATTGGTAGTAGCAATGGCATTTTTAAGCTGCAAATCTGTCATGCGCTTCATGAAAATAAAACTGGCCATCACCATGCCCACGGCAACTGCCATAATCAGATCAACAAACACCGTCATCAACAATACGGTCACCATCATCAGGACACCGGTCTTGGGTGCCACTTTCAAACGCTTGAGATAGTCCCAGTCGATGATGTCAGTACCGACCTTGATCAGAATGCCAGCCAATACCGCCTTGGGAATTTCGGAAGCCAGACTGCCCGCACCCAGCACAATGGCCAGCAATACCACCGCATGCAAAGCCCCGGAGAGAGGTGTCATACCACCGGCTTTAACATTCACCACGGTACGCATAGTGGCACCTGCGCCAGGCAGGCCACCGAAAAAACCGGCTACCGTGTTACCGATACCCTGACCAATGAGTTCGCGATCAGATTTATGGTAGGTGCGGGTAATATTGTCGGCTACCAGCGAAGTAAGCAGGGAATCAATAGCACCCAGAGCGGCCAGAATTAATGCCGATTTAATCATATCCGGCAGATATTCCAGCATAAAAGTTGGCATCACTATATCTGGTAGGCCGGTTGGAATATCCCCAATAATCGGTGCGCCGCTATCAGCCATTAGATTAATGTAGACCGCTGTTCCTACAATCAGGGCCAGCAAGGGTGAAGGTA
>JAUWVK010000154.1 GCA_030617485.1 Gammaproteobacteria bacterium | reverse complement strand
TATTCTTGAGGTACATCTGGATACGGCTGGTGCCGGTGAGATTGCCAAACGCTCCCGGGGCACGCCACGTATCGCAAATCGTTTGCTGCGTAGAGTGCGGGATTATGCGGAAGTGAAAGCCGATGGCAAAATCAGTGCTGATATTGCCAGTCGGGCCCTGGATCTGCTGGATGTGGACGAAAATGGTTTCGATATGCAGGATCGCAAGCTGATGCTGGCTGTGATTGAGAAATTCGACGGAGGCCCCGTGGGTGTGGACAACCTGGCGGCTGCTATTGGGGAGGAGCGTGGCACGATTGAGGATGTGCTAGAGCCTTACCTTATTCAGCAAGGTTTTTTAATGCGTTCGCCCCGAGGCCGGGTGGCAACTCGTAATGCCTATTTATACTTTGGTCTGCCGGTGCCAACCCGAGCCGATGCGTCTGAAGAATTATTTTCGGACCCTGAATCTATTTGATTTTGATGTATGAACTGACCCGTTGGAATTATTCTCATTGGTTGTTGTCTTTGGAAGAGGTGAATAACCACAGTGGCTGATTTAGCGGCAAAATTTTACTGGCCAGTGAGGGTGTATTATGAAGATACCGACAATGGCGGTGTTGTGTATTATGCCAATTACCTCAAATTTATGGAAAGAGCGCGTACCGAATGGTTACGTTCGTTGGGTTTGGAGCAAGATAGATTAATAAATGAGCAGGGCATTATATTTGCGGTACGCTCTGTTCAGGTGGATTACCTCAAGCCCGCTCTTTTTAATCAATTGTTGTTGGTTAGTGCCGAAATAATTGAAACCGGCAAGGCAAGTTTGACGTTTAAACAGGAAGTTGTTGTAGATAAGAATAAAACAGAGAACGCAATAAAGAGTCCAATAACAAATGGAGGGGAGAGCGAAGCAGTTTCATCAGATCAGGTATTGTGTCGTGGGCAAATCAAAATTGCCTGTCTCGATACCAGCTCCATGCGACCGTGCGCTATTCCAGATTCCATCCGTAAGGAGATTTTAGGTGACAGCTGATCTATCGATCCTTTCATTAATTACCAATGCCAGCGTGTTGGTTCAGTTAGTGATGTTACTACTACTGATTGTTTCGCTGATGTCGTGGAACATTATTTTTCAGAAACGAAAAATGCTGGTTAAAGCTCGCGAACGCGCCGATGAATTCGAAGAGCGGTTTTGGTCCGGCGGTGATCTTTCCAGTCTTTATAATCAGGTGACATCGGGTCGCCATGGCGATTCAGGTATGAGCGTGATTTTCGAAGCAGGCTTCAAGGAATTTGCACGCTTGCGCAAACAGGATGGCATTGATCCTCGGGCAGTGCTGGAAGGTTCGCAACGTGCCATGCGTGTTGCATTGTCGCGTGAGATCGACAAGCTGGAATTACATTTATCATTTCTGGCGACTGTTGGTTCTACCAGTCCTTATGTCGGCCTATTTGGAACGGTGTGGGGCATCATGAATTCATTCCGTGCTTTGGGTAATGTCAAACAGGCAACAATATCCATGGTGGCACCGGGCATTGCCGAGGCATTGGTGGCAACGGCTATGGGTTTGTTCGCGGCTATACCGGCTGTTATTGGTTTCAACAAATTCAATACTGAAATGGAACGGCTAATTGGCCGTTACGACGCCTTCCTGGAGGAATTCTCCAGCATCCTGCAACGCCAGGCACATAAATAAATGGCAGCACCAGTCGCTCGAGCTCGCCGTAAACCCATGTCTGAAATCAACGTGGTGCCTTACATTGATGTGATGTTGGTGCTGTTGGTTATATTCATGATTACTGCGCCATTGCTGACGCAAGGTGTTGCTGTGGATTTGCCGGCGGCCGATGCAGAGGCAATGACGGGGGAAACGGATGAACCTTTAGTGGTCACCGTGACAGTAGAAGGTGATTACTACCTCAATGTAGGCGACAAGGTTGATGATCCTATTGATCACCAGCTGCTGGTGACAAAAGTTGCAGCGGTATTAAGGCATCGGCCAAAAACCCCGATATATGTGCGTGGTGACAGTAAAGTAGAATATGGCAAGGTTATTACTGCAATGGCTTTGCTGCAAAAAGCAGGTGCACCCAGTGTGGGTATGATTACCAAAGCACCGGAAGAACCCAGGAAAAAGAAGTAAAGCATTGAGAGCGCTGATTAAAGAAATTCTGAATAACCCGGTTGCCATGATATTGGCTATTCTGGTGCACGTAGTTTTAGGCGGCATATTATTTGTAAGTCTGGAATGGACGGATGCGCCCACGCCGAAACAGGCCGAGGTGAATATCGTTAAGGCGGTGGCCATTGACGAGAAAAAAATTCAGGCTGAATTAAATAAACTTAAAAAAGCCGAAGCTAAGAAAAAGCGCAAACTAAAGAAGGCAGATAAAAAAGCCAGAGATGCTGTGAAAAAACGTAAACGCGAGGAAAAGAAACTAGCGAAGTTACGTAAACAACAAAAAGCTGCGAAAAAACGCGCAGCTCAAGACCAGGCTAAAAAGAAAAAAGAAGTTCAGCGTTTAAAGAGTGAGAGGATTGCAGAAGAAAAACGTTTGGCTGATATCGAGGCTAAACACAAACAACTGCAGGACAGGAAACGTCGCGATGCTGAAGCCAAAGCCATGCAGGCAGCAATTGCAGCAGAGCAGGCGGCATTGAATAAAGCGGAACAGAAACGGCTGAGCAGTTTGCGAGGTCAGTATATTGCCGATATCCAGAGCAAGGTGGCGCGTCACTGGATACGGCCTGCCAGCGCTAAACAGGGTTTATCTTGTAAAGTGGTGGTGAATCAAATTCCAGGTGGTGAAGTGATAAATGTGAGAACAACCAAATGTATCGGTGATGATGTGTTTCGTCGTTCGGTAGAAGCAGCGGTATATAAGGCATCGCCTTTGCCGCGTCCTTCTGATCCAGGTTTGTTTGATCGTGAAATAGTGTTTAACTTTAAGCCTCAGTTTAAATAAACCTTAGCTAGTTGAATAAAATTAAATAAGAAAAAATTAGATAAGTAAAAACTAAATGAGCCTAACTCCTAAATTAGAAATGAAAAAAATGAATCGTTACTTTTTATCCTTTGTTTTGTTGTTCGTCTTTTTTGGTTCAAGTGCCTCCCATGCGGTGTTGAATATAGAAATTACTCAGGGCATCGAAGGGGCCGTCCCTGTTGCTGTCGTGCCTTTCGGTTGGCAGGTGCCGACTGGCCATCCTCAAATGCCCGCATCGTTGGCACCACCAAAACAGCCCCCGGTTGATGTGGGTGCTGTTAGTAGCGCTGACCTGGCGAGTACCGGGCGTTTTGACCCGCTAGCCCGAAAAGATATGTTGTCCCAGCCTAATGATAAATCGAAGATCAACTTTACCAACTGGCGTATTTTCCAGACGGAGAATCTGGTGGTGGGCACAGTGCAATATATCGGTGCCGATCGTTACAAGATTCGTTTCCGGTTGTTTGATGTATTCAAAGGCAAAGAGCTGTTGGCTTTTAGTTTGCCTGCCAGCAGTCGCAATTTGCGCCGCGCCGCGCACCAGGTGAGTGACGTTATTTATAAAAAATTGACGGGTGAACCGGGGGCATTTACCACAAATGTGGCCTACATCACAGCAATGGGTACCCGAAATGCGAAAAGATATACCCTCTGGGTTGCCGATTCTGATGGCCACAATGCCCAGTCGATGGTGAGGTCTCGTGATGAGATTCTTTCACCTGCCTGGTCGCCTGACGGTAAACGGCTGGCCTATGCTTCGGCTGAATATGACAA
>JAUWVK010000108.1 GCA_030617485.1 Gammaproteobacteria bacterium | reverse complement strand
CTTGCCAAGGGAAAGATTAAGATATCAGGAAACCGACTGAGCCAATTGTGTATTGGCGTTACCGGTAAACACCATCATGCTACTGTCGGACACGCTACACCCCTCTACTAATTACCAGCGACTAATGTCTGATAACTGATTCTTCTGGCTAGGCCGGCAGGATTACTCGGGACTCCTCGGCAACTGCTCCTGCGTTGCTCTACCTCCTGCATCCATGCAGTCGCGCCCCTCACCCTACGGGCCAGCTTCGCTGTTCCGATTCGCTGCGCGAGATCGGTCGAACACTACTTTTATATAAAAAGTGGTTCAAATCCTGCCAGCTTAGCTACCTACCGTTAACATTTATAACCTGTGTTTACGGTTGTAAAAAATTATGGCTGGGCCGGCAGGATTCGAACCTGCGCATGCTGAGATCAAAACCCAGTGCCTTACCGCTTGGCGACGGCCCAATAAAACCTGTCTAACTTAAAACTGTTTAACTTTTACTCTAACTTTCACTTTTTACTTTTAGGCAAACAGCGGAGACCGGTTACAGCCTCGGGCAACAAATACACCCCAACGATCTTCAACCTGTGTCGCAACTTCCCAAGCTTTGGCCTCTTCATCAAAGGCTGCAAAAACACAGGCCCCGGTGCCGGTTAATCGTGCTTGGGAAAACCTATTTAACCAGGTAATCGCTTCATCGATTTCGCGATATTTTTTCCGCACGACTGGCTCAAAAACGTTGCTAAATTCGTTACCTGAGGTATCAACACCATGCGCCTCAAGTGAGCCGCGTATTTTGATGGGTGCGGAGTCCCGTGTCAATTGCGGATCATTGAACAAATCTGCTGTAGAAACATTAACTTTGGGCACTAAAACCACAAACCAGGGCTCGGATAATGTGACTGGCTGTAGATGTTCACCGACCCCTTCAGCCCAGGCCGACTGACCCCGGACAAACACGGGCACATCCGCGCCCAATTGCAGCCCCAGATCCGCCAGAGAATCCTCGTCCAGCTCTAGCCCCCATAGCTGATTCAGCGCCACCAACGTGGTGGCCGCATCAGAACTACCGCCCCCAAGCCCCCCGCCCATGGGCAAATTCTTTTGTACCCGAATATCGGCACCCAATCCGCAACCTGTCTCACTTTTAAGCAAATGTGCCGCACGCACCACCAGATCTTCGGCCTCAGGCACACCCGGAATATCATTCACACGGCAAATCTGGCCATCATCTCGAGTCTGAAACTGCAGTTCATCGCTGAAATCGAGAAACTGAAACACCGTTTGCAGGTCATGATAGCCGTCGGGACGGACACCAGTAATATGAAGAAAAAGATTGAGTTTGGCTGGTGCCAGCCAGATGGGCAAATCTTGCAGACCTGAAATATTCATGATGTCGCTGCCTAAAGCAAGGCGCCTTTTTCGGTAGCTCGATTCAATACCCAGAGGTCAACCACCAGCCGCACACTGAGTTCATGGTTTTCAAGAAAAACTTTACGCGGCATCATCACACCACCAATGGTGGCATACTCCGGGAACGTGACCCGCCATTTGTTTTGCCTCAGGCTGGCCAGACGACCATCCAGCCTGTAATTCAACACAGACTCAGCCCCTGGTTTCGGTACACCGGTCACCCAGTATTGAAATCCGCTTATCGGAAAATTCCACCCCAACTGCTCGAGCAATAAAGACTCAGCATCGGCTGCCTGAAATGTTTTGCCGTCGGAAAAACGCATTTCAACGCCTGTCTCATCACTGTCTATCTTAAATGCGCCCTGCCCAAAGGGCGCACTAAACTGAATCCCATAGCCATCAACACGTTGCGACCAGTGTAATTCGCCGTTCCAGCCATCATCTTCCGTGTTAACAACAATACGCCCTGCCAGTGTCCAGCTTGTAATTTGATCCACAAGCTGACGATGCTGCTGCCAGGCTCGTAGCTGCTCCGTAGAGGGTGGCTCTGATGAGTATTCTATGAGGGGAGGTGTTGTGGCGCAGGCGCCCAGAGTCAGGGCAAAGAGGAAAATCAGCGATCGGGTCACAAACCAAATCGCTTCATTATTTCATTCAACACCTTATGGTTTGGGTTTTCCTGCAAAGCCTTTTCCCACACCTCCAGCGCACCCTCTTTATCGCCCATGGACCATAAAACCTCACCCAGGTGAGCCGCAATCTCAACATCCTGGATTAATTTCATAGCCCGGCGCAAAAGTTCCACCGCTTTTTCGTGATTACCCATGCGGTACTGAACCCAACCCATGCTATCGATGATAGCAGCGTCTTCCGGCTTCACGACCAGGGCTCTTTCAATATAACCTAGAGCTTCGTCAAATCGCTGCGTGCGGTCTGCCAGAGTGTAACCTAGCGCATTCAATGCCTGTGCATTACTTGGCTCACGCTCAATGATGGCGAGCAAATCCTTTTCAGCGATTTCCAGCTCACCCATTTTTTCAGCCATTAGTGCCCGCGCATAACGCAAGGAGGTATTATCCGGTACTTCTTCCAGCTTCGCGGTAAGGAAATCCAGAGCCTCTTTGACTTTCCCAGCCTTGCGCAGCAATTCTGCCTCCACCAGATAAACTCTGATTCTCTCCTGAGCGTTGGATACACGAAGCGAATGCAATAAATCCTGTGCTTTTTCAAGCCGACCCAATTCCGCTAGCAAACTGGCGGCACGAGTCTGAGCACCCAGGTAAAATTCGCCATGACGCACAGCAAGAAAGTGTTTTAAAGCCAGCGTAAAGTTATCTTTTTTCTCATACAGACGACCAAGATAAAAATGAGCCCCCAGAGTCCGGGAGCCTAAACTCAATACTCGCTTAAGACGCTTTTCTGCCTGATCATAATCTTTAAGCTGCAAGGCCAGCACACCCGCCGCATAAACCACATCCGGATTCCTGGGCTCAAGCGCGGTCAGACGCTCAAACTCATCACGCGCCTTTTTGAATTGCTCAACCTCAGTCAACATGCGGGCATAACTCAGCCCTACACCAATATCATTTTCAAGCGCATCACCACGCTCATCTTCAAGGTATTCAAGTGCTGCCTGCTTGTTACCTTGCAACCCAAGAATCCGCGCCCGCAAAACCACTGCGGGAGCCCAATGGCTTTTTAAATCCAGAGCATGATCGACTGACTTTAACGCCAGCTTCAAATTGACCTGATGCATGGCCAACTGAGCATGCGCTAACCAGGCATGGGGCAGGTTGTTATTTTGCGCCAGCAGCTTTTCCATTACAGACAACGCAGCAATGTTGTTTTTGTCACGCGATAACTGAGCCGAAATTTGCGAAAAACCTCTGTCTGGCTTGTTGGCAGAGAGCTCGATAAACCGTTCATACTGTTGCACTGCCTCTGGCGCTCGACCAAAGGTCAGCAATAATGGGGCCAACGCCCTTCGAGCATCCGGGTTTTCGGGGGCAAGCTTTACCCACAACTCAGCAGCTTCTAATGCTTCGTTTAATGACTGGGTAAACATCGAAATACGGGCCGCTCTTGCTGCGATTGCCGGTTCCTGCGAGTCTTTTGCTGCAGCCAGGTAATTGCTAACAGCGACATCCAGCTGACCACGCTGACCGGCTAGCTCGGCCACCAATAATTGATATAAAACCTGTGGTGGAAAATCAGCAGCGGGAAGCGTTTCTTCGGCATATTTCGAAGCGGCATGCTGATCAGCCCCAGAGGAAGAAGAACCAGCAGTATTAGAAGAATCAATTTCGGGCGAAACTGCGCAGCCTCCAAGCAATAACAAGGAAAGACCCGTAACGAGATAAAAAACCCTTAGCATGCGTATTTCACACCTTTGTAACCTACATTATTAAGAAATGACTGGCAGTATCTAAAAAATAAACCAATCAATAGCCTCAGTCAGACTAACCATAACCCTGCTTTTTATACAAAAAATATAAGAAAAAGTTCCGAATTTTCTTACTATTTCTACAGATTCTAAATTTATGTCGACCCCGCCATCTTCGACTTAAACCCTCTAATAGCAGCACATTGATGGAATCATCCATGAATCAATGAGATAGAGGCTTGTATTCAGGCTCCAGTTCGCTCAAAATTTAACGTTCACATATACTGCCACAACGATGTATCACAGAAACACATGCCACTTTTAGCCTTCGGAATAAACCATAAAACTGCCCCGGTCGATATCCGGGAGCGGGTTGCGTTTGCCCCGGGTAAAGTCGCCGAAGCCCTGAAAGACCTGGTGGAACGTGCCAACGTCCAGGAAGCAGCTATTGTTTCAACCTGCAATCGCACCGAGCTCTATTGTGATTTTGGCACCAACCCAAAGGATGACGCAGCCATTGTCGATTGGTTTCGAGAATATCACAAGCTCGAAAAACAGGACATTGAACCCTATGTTTTCCTGCACCCGAACGAAGATGCCGTCCGTCACATGTTGCGCGTCGCCAGCGGGCTGGATTCGCTGGTGCTGGGCGAGCCCCAGATTCTCGGCCAGATTAAAGATGCCTATTCTGCCGCCACCGCTGCCGGCACCATGGGTGGACAATTAGACCGCTTATTCCAGCACACTTTTTCAGTAGCTAAACAGATACGCACTGATACCGCCATTGGCGCCAGCGCTGTATCGGTCGCCTTTGCTGCCGTTAGCCTGGCCAAACAAATATTCAGTGATTTTCCACAACAGACCGCGCTACTCATTGGTGCTGGCGAAACCATAGAGCTGGCAGCACGCCATCTTCACCAAAATAATATTGGCCGCATGATTATCGCTAACCGCACAGTGGAGAATGCCCACGCTCTGGCCGAAGAATTTGGCGCCTACGCTATTTCCCTGACCGAAATAACCCAGCATCTGGCGGAGGCTGATATTGTAATTTCCTCTACCGCCAGCCCGCTACCCGTGCTGGGCAAGGGCAGCGTGGAAAGTGCGCTTAAGAAACGTAAACATAAGCCCATGCTAATGGTCGATATCGCTGTGCCGCGCGATATTGAAGCTGAAGTCAGCGAACTCAATGATGTCTATCTCTACACAGTTGATGACTTGCAGGACATTATTCAGGAAGGGTTGCGTTCACGACAGGAAGCCGCTCAGCAAGCAGAAGAAATAATTGATGCCGAGGTATCGCACTTCATGCATTGGTTGCAATCACTCAATGCCGTATCCACCATTCGCGCTCTACGACATAATGCAGAAGAACAGCGCAATGAGGAACTAGAACGAGCGTTACACTTGTTGCAAAGCGGCAAAGACCCCGAGCAAATTATGGCTGAACTGGCCAATCGCCTCACCAACAAACTCATCCACACACCCAGCGTAATGCTTAAAAAAGCAGGTTACGATAGTCGTGATGATATTTTCGAAACTGCACAGGAACTGTTTGACCTTAAAAGCCGAGACCTTTAGTTAAGCTTAAAACCCCCACCAGCTGTTCCTGACAACACTTAAGTCTAAAAACTCTGCTTCGTAAACCTTCTTTAACAACACGATAATAAAATGAAACCATCTATTCACACCAAACTGGAAACTATTTCGGATCGCCTTGAAGAAATCAGCGCATTGCTAGCCGACCCCGACGTGATGAGCGATCAAAATCAATTTCGTGATTTATCGAAAGAATATGCGCAAATCGACCCGGTAGTGCAGTGCTTCAA
>JAUWVK010000112.1 GCA_030617485.1 Gammaproteobacteria bacterium | reverse complement strand
GAGCTCATCCGGCAAGTTATACAATGCCATCCAGTACGGTCTGGATGAGGCGACCGGTGAAATCGATTACGCTCAGGTGGAGGCGTTGGCCAGGGAACACCAGCCAAAGATGATCGTGGCCGGCTTTTCGGCCTATTCCCGTGTGGTGGACTGGCAGCGTTTCCGTGATATTGCCGACAGCGTAGGAGCCTGGTTGTTTGTAGACATGGCTCACGTGGCGGGTTTGATTGCGGCAGGGGTTTACCCCAATCCGGTGGCTATCGCTGATGTGACTACCACTACGACACACAAAACCTTGCGTGGTCCTCGTGGCGGATTGATTCTGGCCAAAGCTAACGAAGAAATCGAGAAAAAGCTTAATTCTGCCGTATTCCCAGGTAGTCAGGGCGGGCCGTTGATGCACGTTATTGCGGGCAAAGCCGTGGCATTCAAGGAAGCTCTGGAACCTGAATTTAAAACTTACCAGCAACAGGTCGTCGCTAATGCCCAGTCCATGGCGGGTGTTATGCAGGAACGCGGTTACAATATTGTTTCCGGCGGAACGGATAATCACCTCTTCCTGGTTGATCTTATCGATAAAGGAATCACCGGCAAACAAGCCGATGCAGCTTTGGGTGCTGCGAACATCACGGTGAATAAAAATGCTGTACCTAATGATCCGCAATCACCATTTGTCACCAGTGGTATTCGCATAGGTACTCCTGCGATTACCACTCGTGGTTTTAATGAAGTGGATGCTCGCGAATTGGGTTTCTGGATTTGTGATGTGCTGGATGATGTAGAATCCATAGAGACCATTGAGCGTGTTAAAGAGCAAGTGCTGGAAATTTGTAAGCGCTTGCCGGTGTACAGCAGATAAAAGGGAAAAGATGAAAGAGGAAAAATAAAAACTAAAAACTTTTATCTTTACTCTTTACTCCTTACTCTGTCCCCATGCACTGTCCTTTTTGCGATGCTGAAGATACCAAGGTTATCGATTCGCGTCTTGCGAATGATGGTTATGAGGTGCGCCGCCGGCGTGAGTGCCTAACCTGTAGCGAACGTTTTACCACATTTGAATCTGCCGAACTGGTGATGCCAAAGCTGGTTAAAAATGATGGGCGTCGCGAACCATTCAATGAAGACAAACTGCGTGCGGGCATTATTCGCGCCCTTGAAAAACGCCCGGTCAATTCCGAAGATATTGAATCTGCTGTAGAACGTATTAAAAAAAGCATGCGTTCGACTGGGGATCGTGAGGTTCCATCTGTAACGTTGGGTCATTGGGTGATGGATGAGCTTCGTGACCTGGATCATGTTGCATACGTGCGTTTCGCATCCGTTTACCGAAGTTTTGAAGATGTGAATGCTTTCCGTGAGGAAATCGAACGTCTTGAAAAAGCCCCCACTGCCGAACAACGACGTAATCAAATGAATTTACTGGGCGATGACGATGACTCAAGCTGAGGATTTTCGCTATATGGCACAGGCCATTCGTCTGGCAAATCGAGGATTGTTCACTGCAGACCCAAATCCTCGTGTGGGTTGTGTGCTGGTCAATAAAAGCGAGATAGTTGGTCAGGGCTGGCATGAACGTGCCGGTGAAGCGCATGCGGAAATCGTCGCACTACATGATGCTGGGGCTGCAGCGCAGGGCGCAACGGCTTATGTATCGTTAGAGCCCTGTTGTCATCATGGGAAGACTCCCCCGTGTAGCAAGGCTTTGATAAAGGCTGGCGTGGCACGAGTTGTTGTCGCAATGGAAGATCCTAACCCGCAGGTTGCTGGCAAGGGTGTATCTCAATTACGCGAAGCGGGCATCGATGTTGATGTTGGTGTGATGACGGCTCAGGCAGAAACATTGAACCCGGGTTTTATGCAACGCATGCGACACGGTCGTCCTTTTGTGCGTTGTAAAATGGCCATGAGTTTGGATGGTCGTACCGCGATGGCTTCAGGTGAGAGCCAATGGATTACTGGTGAATCTGCCAGGCTTGATGTGCATAAATTACGCGCTCGGAGCTCCGCCATTGTTACTGGTGTTGACACAGTGCTGGCTGACGACCCATCAATGAATGCACGTCTTGAGAATGAAGAGATATTACAACCGGCGCGCGTAGTGTTAGATAGCCAGTTAAGAATGCCTGTTGATGCGTGTATGCTATCGCTGTCAGGCCAAACAATAGTTTGTACGACTCCAGATGCGGTTCAGAAGAATAAAAAAAAACTAAATGACCTAAAAGCGGCGGGCGTTGAGCTTGTGCAGCTTAAAGATGAGAACGGTAAAATTTCGCTTCCTGCTTTGTTAATGTTTTTGAGTGCTGAGAATTTTAATGAAGTTCTGATCGAATCTGGCGCGACACTCAGTGGTGCTTTTATGCAAGCGGGTCTGATTGATGAGCTAGTGGTTTACATGGCGCCTATGTTGATGGGTGATTCAGCGCGTGGTTTATTCACGTTTCCAGGGATTACCAAAATGAGCGAAGTCAGTAATTTGGAAATAACAGATGTGCGATCTGTCGGTAAAGACTGGCGTATTACCTCCAGGTTACGGGCAAATTAATAAATATGTTTACGGGAATAATACAGGCTGTCGGAAGTATTCAATCATGTGATAAACGTGATGGTGATGCGTATTTGACAATTAACACGGGATCGCTTGATATGGCCGGTGTGTCATTGGGCGATAGCATTGCTGTGAATGGTGTGTGTTTAACGGCAGTAGAATATTCTGCAAAGTGTTTTTCTGCCGATGTTTCCAGTGAGTCTTTATCACGCACGACGTTGGGTGAATTAAAAACAGGTTCAAAAGTGAATTTGGAGATGGCAGTCACGCCAACGACCCATTTGGGTGGACATCTGGTCAGTGGTCATGTGGATGGGGTCGGTAAAATTAAACGACGCTGGGGTGATGCCCGCTCGGAACGTTTTGTTATCAAGGCGCCTGATAGCCTGGCAAAATATATTGCCGAAAAAGGTTCGATTTGTGTGGATGGTATTAGTCTGACAGTCAATGGTGTCGCGGGCTGTGAGTTTGAATTGAATATCGTCCCCCACACGCTGGACGTAACCACAATGGGTGAATTTACGGTGGGCCAGCACGTGAATCTGGAAGTTGATATAATCGCGCGCTATCTTGAAAGATTGTTGTTGGGTGAGAAAGTAGCAGAATCTCCAGATGGAATTACGAAGTCTCTGTTAGCAGAAAATGGCTTCTTAAAGTAAAAGGCTGAAGTAAGAGACCGAAGTGAAAAGTTTGAACATGATGCTTGACTGGGTGTAAAAAGAAGAGAATGACACTGCATAACATAGAAGAGATTATCAATGATATTCGTGAGGGTAAGATGGTTATCCTTATGGACGATGAGGATCGTGAAAACGAAGGCGACCTCATTATGGCGGCCAGTCATGTTCGTGCCGAGGATGTTAATTTCATGGCGCGTCATGGGCGCGGTTTAATATGCCTGACACTAAATCAGAAACGTTGTGAATTATTACGGTTACCTTTAATGGTGAGCGATAACAATGCAGCCTATTCAACTAACTTTACTGTGTCAGTTGAGGCGGCAGAAGGTGTAACAACCGGTATCTCTGCTGCGGATAGGGCAGTCACTATTCAGGCGGCTGTTGCGGGAAATGCTAAAGCGGACGACCTGGTTCAACCTGGTCATATATTTCCCATTATGGCGCAACCGGGAGGCGTCTTGACTCGAGCAGGTCATACAGAAGCGGGTTGTGATCTCGCTCGGCTTGCAGGTATAGAGCCCGCTGCGGTTATTGTAGAAATACTTAACGAAGATGGTTCCATGGCGCGTCGCCCTGACCTGGAAAAATTCGCTGAAGAATTCGATCTAAAAATCGGCACGATTGCAGATTTAATTCGGTATCGTCTTGAAAATGAGCGTAGTGTTGAACGGATTGCTGAATGTGAATTAAAAAATAGCTTTGGCAATTTTCGTTTGGTGACCTACCGAGATCGCCATGATGATGGTGTTCATTTTGCTTTGGTTAAAGGGCAGATTAAACGTGATCAGGCCACGTTGGTGCGCGTGCATATGCCGCATTACCTTTCCGATGTTTTGGGTATGCAGCGTGGTGATTCTGGATGGCCTTTAGAAAGTGCAATGAAATATATTCAGGAAGCAGGGGAAGGCGTTATCGTATTGCTGGGACAGGTAGAGAGTAAAGACGAGCTTTTGCAACATGTCACGCAGTATCATGAAGAAGATGAGGGTGAAGAAAAAGTAGAACGAGAAACCAGCCCTGATTTGAGAACTTATGGTATCGGTGCTCAAATACTTCTTGATCTGGATGTGCGCAAGATGCGCGTACTGAGTTCCCCAATACGCCTGCATAGTTTATCCGGATTTGGACTGGAAGTGGTTGAGTATGTTGAGCACGATTAAGCTAGTATTTGTACTTTGATTATTAGTAAAGACAGGAATATTAAAACAGGAATTAATTATGAGTACGATTAAAACTATCGAAGGCGGTTTAACTATCCGTGGCGCACGTTTTGGCATTATTGCTTCGCGGTTTAACAGCTTTATTGTGGACAGCCTGGTAGATGGTGCTATCGATGCGCTGAAAAGACATGGTGCGGAAGAAGGCAGTATACAGTTGGTAAAAGTACCTGGTGCCTTCGAAATGCCTCTGGTTGCAGCACGCATGGCAGCGAAAAAAGAATACGATGCCATTATCGCGCTGGGTGCAGTTATTCGTGGAGGCACGCCGCACTTCGAGTATGTTGCCGGAGAATGTGTCAAAGGATTGGCCGCTGTGTCTGCACAACATGATGTCCCCGTTGCCTTTGGTGTATTGACTGTGGATAGTATCGAACAGGCTATTGAACGTGCTGGCACTAAAGCAGGTAATAAAGGTGTTGAGGCAGCGATGTCTGCAATTGAGATGGTTAACCTGTTGCAGAATCTGGATTAGATTTTTTGATTAGGTATCTTTTTCTTTTAGTTCTTCTTATTTTCAGGTAAATGCTAATGAGTAAAGCTCGTCATAAAGCTCGACGCCTGGCAACACAGGCACTCTACGCCTGGCAAATGAGCGGCCAGGATTTGGTTGACCTGAACGAGCAGATTAGACTCGATCACGATATGTCCAAGGTGGATCAGGAATATTTTGATGAGTTGTTGCACAAAATTCCTGCCAATCTTCAAGAGCTGGATGATCACATTACCCCGTTACTGGATCGTGAT
Organism: Gammaproteobacteria bacterium; assembly: GCA_030617485.1. The sequence continues at coordinate 252 of JAUWVK010000112.1, read as the reverse complement.
TTAGACAAAGTGGACCCTATCGAACGCGCAATATTGCGTTTGGGGGCGTATGAAATGGCGTTCCGTCTGGATGTTCCTTACCGGGTGGTGATTAACGAAGGCGTCGAGTTAGCCAAAACTTTTGGTGCTGAAGATGGCCATAAGTTTGTCAATGGAATTCTGGATGGTGTTGCTAAACAGTTACGTTCGATAGAGATTAAGGCAGCAGCCTCCCGATCTAAAACCACCGCTAAAACTTCCACTAAAGCTTCC
>JAUWVK010000127.1 GCA_030617485.1 Gammaproteobacteria bacterium | reverse complement strand
ATGTCCATCATGGGCGTAACAGGCTGTGGTGAGCTTGCACAAGCTGTCAAAAAGATAGTTAAAACAATAATTTTTGCGTAATTCATTATATTCCCATATTTTTTAAACAAGTTATTCGCAATAACTTTCTTGCTGTGGTTTCGTACCCTTTACAAAAACAAGATCCACCCCACTGGCGCATTCTTCTTCAGCAAGCAATCCAGTTCGTCGATCTATCCACGCAGATTCCATTCCAGGCAATGGCGCTACAGACAATGGATGGACTTCTATATTCGACATAAGTTCGCTCCATACTTTAAGTGCACCACCGGCACCCGTTAAACCTGCAGGCTTATTATCATCCAATCCTAACCAGACTGCCGCAAGAATATTTTCACCGAAACCAACAAACCAGCTATCCCGGAGATCATCCGTTGTACCCGTTTTACCGGCAACGATTAATTCCTTTGGTAATTGCTGGTACATATTCTTTCCCGTACCTTCCCGAGCTGCAGCACGTAGTGCAGCAGTCAATTGAAACACTGGCATGCCATCAAAAGCAGGTTCTACCGACAAAGGATAACGTTGCAACGGTTTGCCGTTAGACGTTAATACTGCGCGAATAGCCCGTAACGGCGTTCGAAATCCACCTGAAGCAATCGTTTGATACATTTGCGCCACATTCATTGGCGAGAGGTTCGCCGCACCCAGCAGTAATGCAGGATATTCCGTGAGCGGCCGTTCCACACCGAGAGCACGCAAGGTATCCAACACAGCTGGCACGCCTATTTCCAACCCTAGTCGTGCCGTGGAAACATTGTATGACATCGCCAATGCATCGTGCAGCAATACCCGGCCATGATTTTCATGGTCATAATTTTGTGGCGTCCAGTGTTCGCCGCCACCCAGATCAACATCCAGTGGACCATCATCAATCAAACTTGCAAGCGTATATTGTTCTGGCCGCAATAACGCAGTGAGATACACCGCTGGCTTAATTAATGAACCCACGGGGCGTACTGCATCAACCGCACGATTAAAGCCTGCGAAACGTGGATCGCGGCCTCCCACCACAGCCTGAACTTCACCATTGCTAACGTTAACCACAACTGCGGCACCCTGAAGATCTTCACTAACACCAGCGCGAATAAGTTGGCTCAGTTTTTTAGTAATAGCTAACTCTGTCTGATTTTGAATTTCAGGATCTAGTGTCGTGAAAATATTCAAGCCTTCTGTGCTTAAGTCTTCTGCTGTGTAATCTCGACGTAACTGACGTCGCACCAGATCGATAAACGCTGGCACACGAGTAACACCGCTGGTACGGCGCGGCAAAACACCCAGCGACTCAGCTTGTGCAGCTTTCAGTGTTTCAGCTGGAATTTTCTGCTGTTCAAATAAAAGTTCCAGGACTAAATCGCGACGTTGATGAGCACGTAGTAAATTTCGCCTGGGGTCATAATAAGAAGGCCCTTTAACTAGAGCGACCAACAGAGCAAGTTGCGATGACGATAATTTTTTCAACGGGCGCTCAAAATAAAATTGGCTGGCCAAACCAAACCCATGTATAGATCTGCGGCCATCCTGCCCCAGGTAAACTTCGTTTAGATAAGCCTCAAGAATTTCATTTTTTTCGTAATGCCAATCTACTAATAATGCCATGATGGCTTCATTAATTTTTCTCGTCAGCGTGCGTTCATTTGTTAAAAAAAGGTTCTTCACTAATTGCTGCGTTAACGTACTGCCGCCTTGCACGGTGCGCCCAGCTCTAAGATTAGCCATCATCGCCCGCAAAATTGAGCGTGGCGATACACCATGGTGTTCATAAAAACCACGATCCTCCACTGCTATCAAGGTGTCGATCAGTAAAGCTGGCACATCATCAATTTGTACCAGCACTCTGTCCTCATTATGCGAAGGGTAAATACTACCTATTTGTGGCGGGTCCAGCCGTAATAAATCAATAGGATCACCAACATCTGCTCGCCATATACCCATCAACCTGTTTTCGGAAAATTCCAGGCGAACTGATCTTGACGTTTCCACTCCATCCCAAAAAATAAAGTCTCGTGTTTTGATCACAAAAGAAGTATCAATCCTTGTATATGTACCGGGGTCGTGCGGTCGACTGACTGATCGATAGCCGAGTAACTGCAATTCTTCTGCGAACTGATCCGCATTTAGATGCTGATCTGGATAGAGCTCAAGAGCACGCGCATAGACGCGCGCAGGCAGAGCCCAGCGTGAACCTTCAAATTGCGTACGGACAGAAAAATCCAGATAAACAACATAAACAGCAAAGGAAAATGCAGCTGTAGCCAAAGCTAACCACAGCCAGCGCCTGTTTCCAGGGCTTTTTCTTCTCTTTGGTGAACGCCGGCGGCGGCGCTTGCCGGCACTGGATTTTCGACGACGGAGGCGGCTTAACAATCGACGTAGCTTTCCTGACATGACGCGCATTGTACATCACACACTGCACTCTCATGGGAAGTTTTTATTTGCTATTCTTGTAGCAGAGGATAGGTACAGCTAATGGATACCATCACACAGGACGCGCTCATCACAGCCTTGCAGCATAAAGAGGCCTATGATCATCCTGTCGACAATATTTCCCTGCGTGAAACCCACATTTCCTGGGTTTTTCTTAGCGGCCGCTACGCCTACAAACTCAAGAAGCCCGTAGACTTCGGTTTTCTTGACTTTTCGACCCTTGAAAAACGCAAGCACTATTGCGAGGAAGAAGTTCGCCTCAACGGCCGGCTGGCGCCACACCTTTATCTGGGCGTGGTGCCTATCTGCGGTAGCACTTCATCACCACGGATTGATGGTCAGGGCCCAATACTTGAATACGCTGTAAAAATGCGCCAGTTCGATACAAACCAGGAATTCGACGTACTGTTGGCCAATGGCAAATTAACAAAAAAGCATATGGATAAAACTGCGCAGGTACTTGCCGACTTTCATACCAACATCGCCATCGCTGGCACACGATCAACTTTCGGCACACCAAAAGCCATCCAGCAGCCGGTGCTGGAAAATTTCGAGCAAATAAACCAACTAGGTGAAGACTGGCTGGCACAACATCAGTTAAAGAAACCTTTAGCTCGATTACATCAGTGGAGCATTAACCATTACCAGAGCCTTGAAGCCACACTCCAGGAAAGAAAAAATAACGGCTTCGTACGCGAATGTCACGGTGACCTGCATTTACGAAACATTGTTATTTATAAAAATCGGGTGATGCCGTTTGACGGTATTGAGTTTAATGCCAACCTGCGCTGGATCGACGTAATGAGCGAGCTAGCATTTTTATTAATGGACCTTGATGACCATAATCGCCAGGACCTGTCCCTCCGTTTACTCAATAACTACCTGGGACTAACCGGAGATTATGCTGGGCTAAAAATATTGCGATTTTACCAGGTATATCGCGCCATGGTCCGAGCTAAAGTTGCTGGCTTACAACTTCTTCAATCAGCCAACGACTCTGAATCCATTAACGAGTCACTGACCCAGGAAATAGACAACTACATCAAACTGGCATACCAATACACCCAGACAACAACCCCAAAAATGATTATTAGCCATGGCCTATCCGGCTCTGGCAAAACCTACCTGTCCCAATTATTACTGGAACAAGCATTTCCTGAACAAGGCGACATTATTCGTCTAAGGTCCGACGTAGAACGCAAGCGACTATTTGCTATGGAAGAAACAAGACGAGACAAATCCGGTATAAACAAAGGTATTTATACCTGTGAGTCCTCACACCAAACCTATGAACGGCTTTTACAATTAACCGGCAGTGTTCTCAAATCCGGTTTCTCGGTTATTGTTGATGCCGCGTTTCTGAAGGCAGATCAACGCCAGCAGTTTTATCACTATGCAAAAGAAAACAATATTCCGTTTCTAATATTACACAGCAAGGCAGATATAGATATCCAACGCCAACGGCTTCGCTCACGCCAGCAACAGGACAAGGGTGCTTCCGATGCCGATGTCGCTATACTGAATCAACAACTGGAGCACTACTCACCACTAACTGATGTTGAGAAAAGCTATACCATTAGCATTGACACGACGCATAAAACAGATTTAGACGATGTAGTGGCCTGGCTGGAAAGATAGCAGACAACGTAAAACCTCCCGAATTATTTTGCGACGACCTTGAAAATTTTACCCTTCAAATCAACCACGTAAATCTCACCGTTATTGTCCTCACCAAAAGAAGAAATATTTAGATCGGTATTTAGCAATACTCTGCTTTTCGCACTGCTCGGCTTATCAACGTCAAATCCCCATATTGTCCCGCTACAGTAATCTCCATAGAGATAAATACCATTCATCGGAGGTATCGCCTTACCACGGTACACATAACCACCGGTTACGGAACAACCCTCATCATGCGAATACTCTACAACCGGGTCGATCAGATCTGTCTGTTTACAATTACCAGAAAAACAATGCCTGCCTTCACGCAGGTTCCAACCATAGTTCCCCCCCAGAGTGATGCGGTTTACTTCTTCCCAATGATTTTGCCCCACATCCGCTACCCACAATTCACCAGTCTTGCGGTCAAAACTCCAGCGCCAGGGATTTCGCAATCCATACGCAAATATTTCCGCCTTGCCAGGGCTTGTTATGAAGGGATTATTTTTAGGGATCTTGTACTCTGAGTTGCCACTAACATCAATCCTCAACATAGCACCTAACAACGTTTGCTTGTTTTGGCCATTGCCTTTCGGATCACCCCCCGCCCCACCATCCCCTAAGCCATAGTACAGGTAACCATCTGGTCCAAAATGGATATCA
>JAUWVK010000118.1 GCA_030617485.1 Gammaproteobacteria bacterium | reverse complement strand
AGCCCCACTAAAAGTGGCAAAGCTGCATGGGCTGGAGTGCGGTGTCAGCGTCGAATATCAGCAAATCACTGCCGAAGCCATGGCCAAACAACACCCTGCCCAATTTGATGTGGTGACTTGCATGGAAATGCTCGAACACGTTCCCGACCCTTCTTCCGTTATCTCAGCTTGTGCACAACTGGTGAAACCTGGTGGCACGGTGTTTTTCTCTACGATTAACCGTAATCCGAAATCATATTTGTTTGCCATTATTGGCGCTGAGTACCTTTTACGCCTGTTACCCAAAGGTACACATGATTACGCTAAATTCATACGCCCTTCCGAAATGGAAGGCTGGGCACGCCATGCTGGCCTTAAAATGCATGACCTTACCGGTATGACATACAATCCACTCACGCAGCAATACAAGCTGGGTCGTGATCTGGATGTAAACTACATGGCCCACTGCGGTCGTAGCGAATAGATTCATTTCTATTTATCTCTGTAAACAATTATTACTGTGAACAATTATTTCTGTGGATAACCAACTACCGATTCGTACCGTTCTGTTTGACCTTGATGGAACTCTTGCCGATACAGCACCCGATCTTGCCTATGCACTTAATTGTGTTTTGGAAGAACAGGGACAGGAGGCATTACCTTTTGAAACCATCAGACCCGTTGTTTCGCACGGCGGCATCGCGCTCATTAAACTGGGTTTTGGAATAGAAGAAGAGCACCAGGATTTTGAACTTTTGCGCCAACGTCTGTTAGAAATATACCGAGAAAACATTACACGGGAAACCGAACTTTTCCCCGGCATGCAAGACCTGCTCTGCGCTATCGAAGATGAAGACATGAACTGGGGCGTGGTAACCAACAAACCAGGTTGGCTTACAGAACCACTAATGGAATCATTGAGCCTTACGGAACGCGCAGCATGCATTATCAGTGGTGATACCTGTGAAAATCGTAAACCACATCCGGAACCCATCCTGCACGGCTGCCATCTAGCCGGCAGTGATATTGAACAATGTCTTTATGTTGGCGATGCGGAACGTGACATTGAGGCAGGCCGACATGCTGGAGCACGAACCGCCGTGGCGCTATTTGGGTATATAGGAGAGAACGATAACCCGCAGGATTGGCAGGCAGATGTATTACTGGATTCACCTGATGAACTTCAGGAGTGGATCTTGAGCTTTCTTGACGATTAATCACAAACCATCAGTCTTACGCTCTACTGAATAATATCGTTTGATCTCAGCTGACTCTGTAGCCGGCTAGAAATAAACTCTGGCGTAACATTACGTATATTTCTTCTCATCAGTTTATTAACTGAACTTCGAAAGGTATAACCCCTAAGTTTTTTTGCCAGATAGGCGTAAGAAATAATATCTTTTGGCCACAATACATTTTTCTGCGACTTTCTACTCAGATCTTTGATTCTTCCCCTATCTCTTCGCTGCTCTTTATATTCTCTCACCCAATGAGACAATGTTGTAGAGCGCCATAATTTATCAATAATAGGGATAATGTTTTTTCTAGTATCACCCAGGTATTTTTCTGCTGAGTTCATTCCCAAAACGGAAATTGACCGCATTTTAGCGTGCCCTATGTATTCCATTCTTTGTCGAAAACTTGGCATTAGATCTCCAGGTAATTGCCCTGTTAAATAAGCTTCACTCAACCATTTTTTACGGTTATTTTGCAACGCTTCAGTGCGTACACTATTTTCCAGATTGGCGAATGGTTTTATCGCTATGTTGGGATGTTTCATAACCATTTTTCGCACATTTGGCCAGTAATGTGTTTTTAGCAATATTCGACTAATCGCCTCTGATTTCAATGCCTCAAACACCTCATCTTCATTTATGTACTCAAGCGCAAATAAATCAGCTTCCAGCTCCTCCATACGGATGGCTGGGGCAGCAATTATCTCAAACAGTCGTGAATATGTTTTGAAAAACCAGCGTAAAGGACTAGTGCCGAATTTTTTATATTTACTCAATGATTCGTTATACATAGCCCATAGATTATGTGATTTATAAACGAATAACGTAAGACTTGGGATAATTTTTGAATTTTGGCCAATACAACGAGATAGTTCACACCTGAATTCTTCTGGTGATAATGTCTGCATCATTGGCAAACCAATAACCAATGTATTATATGAGGCTACGGGAATACCCAACCTTGGTACGCTTTCAATACGGCACTCAAATTTTTCCGTAATCACAACATTTTTTATTGCTGGCCGTTTAAAATGGGAGCGAACCTCAGTGATAACGTCAAACAAATCTGGCGTCATTTCTTTTGTTAATTTCAGCCCTTTTACATGTGAGAATTTAAGCTGGACTGTTCTAACAGATGCGTACATGAATAAAATAGCAATAAAACCGATAATTCCGATTTCTACCCAATCCTGATTGCTTTGCACAGCAGGAATCAATTCATGAAGAAAATAAAATGCGGTTAAGACAACAGCCGGGGGGAACAATAAATAGGCATATCCCGCTATAGCTGCGAAAACTGCAATAGTAAGATAAAAATGTTGATGTTGTTTAGCTAATTTTTCAATATAGAAAACTGATTGAGATCTCAAACTTCTTGTGCCGCCACCTAAACCAACAGCACTCTCTTCGATACTTTGAGACATTATTCGTTAGCCCTAATTTGATCGCTGGTACTGGCCAAAAAGCAGTTTTTTGACTATTGACCGTTTCAAATACAATAGCAAAACGGGCTTAAATGGCCGTGATACAGTTCACATATCCATTTATGTCTGGGCTAAAAAATAAGGGCAATACATATTTAAGCAACAGCTGTCACAGGTTGGCTTCTTTCGGCATACAGTCTTAGCATGGATCACGATAAGCGCATGAAATTCGCCAAATATATACTCATTAGCCATAGACACTTGATTGGATAGCTTTTTTTCAAACAGAGCACGTAAAGGCTCATAACCTTTATCAGCGTTCAACAACCCCAGGCGTGAAAAAAGACGGCGCGTATAGGCATCTATCACAAACACAGGCCGCTCAAAGGCATACAACAATATGTCATCAGCCGTTTCCAGGCCCACACCATTGACCGAAAGCAACCCTTTACGGAGTTTTTCCGTATCCCAACGAGCCAGCTCACCAAACTGTCCTGCGCTTACATACCACTGACAAAAATTCCGCAGTCGTTTTGCCTTGATATTAAAATAACCCGAGGGCCGCAGGTATTCGGCCAGGCTTTTTACCCCGACAGAAAGAATGCTTTCGGGGCTGAGGCAATGATTTTTTTTGAGATTATTGATGGCCCGTTCAACATTAGCCCAGGCGGTATTCTGGGTTAGTATCGCACCCACCATAACTTCGAAAGGGGTTTCTGCTGGCCACCAATGTTGCGGACCATAGTGTTTGAAGAGTTTGTTGTAGACTTCCTCAAAGGGCATATCGAATATCACGTGCTACGTCGGGAACCCTTTCCTCGACCACGACCGCCAGTCTTATGACTCTTATTTTTATGACTCTTATTCTTACTAAAATCACCTGGTGCAGACTTTCGAGGGCTGCCACCCTTTCCTCCACTGCGTGTTTTTTTGGCATCCAAACCAACACTTCGACGCAGTTCATTTACCATGTCTTCAGGAATATCTTCCCAACGTCCTGGTTTCTGCCCGCGTGGCAGAGATATAAGCCCAAAGCGTACCCGCATTAACCGACTTACTTTTACTCCCTGCGATTCCCACAAACGGCGCACTTCACGATTACGGCCTTCATGTAAGATAACGTGATACCACTTATTCGCTCCATCGCCACCAACGACTTTTATTTCATCAAAATGCGCAGTGCCATCATCCAGCTCCACACCACTTTGCAATCGTTTAAGCATGTCACTATCCACATCACCTAAAACACGCACTGCATATTCACGTTCAATTTCATGCGAAGGATGCATGAGCCGATTGGCCAAATCACCATCAGTGGTAATCAGCAACAGGCCACTGGTATTAAGATCAAGACGGCCGATGGTTATCCACCGCCCGGTAGATAATTCAGGGAGGTTTTTAAATATAGTTTCACGCCCGTCAGGATCGTGGCGGGTACAAATTTCACCTACGGGTTTGTGATAGAGCAATACACGACTGCGACGCTCTTTGAGAGTAACCTGAGAAACCGGCTTGCCATCAACCTGAATACGATCCGTTTCACCAACACGGTCACCCAGCGTGGCGGCAACCTTGTTAACTTTTATTCGGCCGGCTTCAATCCAGCCTTCCATCTCTCTTCGCGAACCAAAACCTGCGCGGGCCAGAACCTTTTGCAGCTTTTCCCCTGCTGGTTTTTCTATTGAATGATCACTCACGCCGTGTCTGCGACGGGCGCTGCTTTTAATTCGGTTGTCTCTTCCATTGGAGGCAGGTCTTCCAACTCAGTTTCTAACTCAGAATCCGTATTATTTGTTCCTGCTGCTGCCATTTCTTCCGCAGCATCGTTTGCAGCCAGATCAATATCTTCAACCGATTTTGCATTGCCTTCTTCCGCTTCTGAAGCATTAGATTCAGCGCTGGCATCAGCATCTGTTTTGGTACCAGGCTCCACTAGATCCAGCTCGGCATTAATGGAGTCAATATCACGTATCTCTGCCAGGGTAGGCAACTCACTTAAATTTTTCAGATTGAAATAATCCAGAAACTGTCGTGTCGTGGCATACATGGCCGGTTTACCGGGCACATCACGATGTCCTACTACTTTAACCCAATCACGTTCCAGCAATGTCTTCATTATATTGGTGCTAACACTCACGCCACGCACATCTTCGATTTCACCACGGGTAATGGGCTGACGATAGGCAATGAGGGATAAGGTTTCTAACAAGGCGCGAGAATAACGTGGTGGTTTTTCTTCCCACAACCGCGCCACCCACTGAGCATAATCCTGTTTTGCCTGATAGCGAAAGCCACTACTAACCTCTTTCAACTCTACACCACGATCATCACATTGCTCAGATAAATTTTTTATTGCGCCTCGAATCTCATCACGCGAGGGTTGCTGCTCATCCAGAAACAGTGTGAGCAAGCGATCAATAGACAATGGCTGCCCCGCAGCCATTAGCGCTGCTTCAATAATATTTTTGGTTTTTTCCGGACTTAGTGACATTACTACTTACCTTCTTACAATACAGTTGTTATCTATAGTAATTAACTACAGTTGTTATCTACAATGATTAACTAAAATAATAGTTACTCGTCATCCGATACACTTTCCATCGGTGACACTCGGGGTTTTACATGAATAGGCTCATAGGGTTCTGTTTGAATCAGCTCAATCAATTGTTCTTTAATGAGCTCC
>JAUWVK010000123.1 GCA_030617485.1 Gammaproteobacteria bacterium | reverse complement strand
GTAGATAGCGAAAACGTAAACTTTTTCGTTGCGTGGTTTCTGAAGTGAATCTACCCATACAAACAGTGTGTCAAAACTATTCGTGGCTATCAATGTTATTGATAGCTGTTTGGGGTTAATAGCCTTATAGATTATGCGTATTTAGTGAGTAGCCGCGGTCTCGATAAAACTGGAAGTGTTCACGCCCCAATATTTTTGCCTGTTCATCGGGGCCGACCAGTTCCGCAACGCGTTGAAAGCGGCTGAAGAAGAGTGGCACATCTTCAGCCAGGTTAATGAGTACGTCGCTGTCGATGTTTGGGGCATCGTGTGTACCAATCTGGACGGGTGAATCGTTATTGGATTTAGTGCTGGCATCGCTTTGGTAACGCTGGTGGGGGATAAAACTACCGGCCCGAAAGGTCCATAGCAGGTGATCAATTTTTGTCAGCTGATCCTCTGATCGGGCATGCACGTAAATACGGTGTCCCAGAGAATAGGCTTTTTCAATGAGTTTGCAGGCGGTGTTTTCGCGCGAACCGGACTGCAGAATATAAAAATCGACTTTGGTCATGGTCTAATATTACTACCTGTCGTTGTTTCCTACTTTTGATCTTCAGAACGGTCAATCAAGAACTGTGTCAGCAACGGTACGGGGCGTCCTGTCGCGCCTTTTTTATCACCGGAAACCCAGGCTGTGCCAGCTATATCCATGTGTGCCCAGTGAAGCTTCTGGGTGAATCGTGAAAGGAAACAGGCGGCTGTTATAGTGCCGGCGGTGCGATCAGCAATATTGGGAATATCAGCAAAATTGCTCTTGAGCTGGTCATTGTATTCATCCCACAGCGGCAGCTCCCAGGCTCGGTCACCACTGGTTTTGCCGGCATTGAGCAGTTCATGCACCAGGGGATGATGATTACCCATCACGCCGCTGGCATGGCGCCCCAGGGCAACAACACAGGCTCCGGTAAGGGTGGCAATATCCACGACTGATTCGGGTTCAAATCGCTCACAGTAGGTGAGCGCATCGCACAGAATGAGTCGGCCTTCGGCATCGGTGTTCAAAACCTCGATGGTCTGGCCAGACATGCTGGTGACGATATCCCCGGGTTTGGTGGCGGCTCCATCAGGCATGTTTTCAACTGTAGGGATAACGCCAATGACATTGCAGGGCAAATCCAGCTCGGCACAGGCCGTGAGGGTGCCCAGTACGCTGGCCGCACCGCACATGTCATATTTCATTTCATCCATTGCGGCGCCGGGTTTAATGGATATGCCGCCTGAATCAAAGGTCACCCCTTTGCCAACCAGCACAATGGGCTTTTCTTTGGTTTTTCCACCCTGATATTTAGCAATAATTAGCTTTGGTGCTTCGCGTGAACCTCTGGTGACAGAGAGCAGGGCTCCCATGCCGAGGTTTTCCATTTCAGCCTGCTCAATCACGCTGACCTTTAGTTTGTTGTATTTCTTGTCCATGTCGCTGGCCTGTTTTGCCAGGTAGGCTGGGGTACAGATGTTGCCGGGTAAATTACCAAGGTCTTTGGCTTGTGAGACCCCCACCGAAATAGCTAACCCTTCACGAACAGCAGTTTCGCCGGTGGGCAAATCACTGCGTTTTGGAACCATCAGAGTAAGTTTGCGCAGTGGACGTCGAGTATCCTCTTTTTTAGATTTTAGCTGATCGAAGTTGTAGAGCGATTCGCTGGTAATTTCCACGCTGTGGCGGACCTTCCAATGCAGATCCCGGGTTTTTACACTGATGTCAGTAAGGTAGCTCATACCTTCCAGGGAACCAGTTTCATTCAAGCGACCGACAGCGCTGGCGATGATACGTTTGAATTCCTTGTCACCGATTTCTCGTTCTTTGCCGCAGCCCACTAGCAGAACGCGATCGGCTAGTGTTTTAGGAATATTGTGTAAAAGCAGTGTTTGGCCTAGTTGGCCCTCGATATCACCGCGACGAAGCAGGGAGGAGATATAACCCTCGCTGGCTTTATCAAGTAATTCTGCAGCCAGACTGAGACGTCGGGGCTCGAATATGCCTACCACTACGCAGGCTGACCGCTGTTTTGCCGGATTACCACTTTTGACGCTAAATTCCATCGTATTTTTCTCGCTTATGGCGCAGTGTTATGAATTTTTTGTTAGCTACCTATTTCGGTAGATTATATTGCTGTGACGAAATTTTCTATGCTCGGTTTAGACTATACCTGATTATTTGGTGATGTTTGGATTCAGGCTATGTTTGGTATACGGTAGAGAGCACAGTTTACTCGAACGCCTGTTTTGGGAGCACACTCTGAGTATATAAGAGAATTGATGTAGATATTGATGCAACAGACTCCAGAAAGACATCTCAATAAAAGATCCCATACCTTTGGTTATTGACCGCTATTTAATAAAAGAAATCTTGCAGGCATTCATGGCCGTAGTGGTTGTGCTGTTGCTCGTTTTTTCAACTAGGCACTTCGTGCTTTTTTTGGCTGATGCTGCATCAGGAAAAATAAGCAGCGAAATTATATTTAATATACTCGCTTTGCACACCATCACCTCATTGAACGTGATTTTACCGTTTGGACTTTACATTGCTGTATTGCTGGCTTTTGGTCGGTTATACAAGGATAGTGAAATGACAGCATTGGCAGCCTGTGGTGTGGGGCCAGTGCGCGTGATTCGTACCGTATTTCTTATGGCTATGGCCTGCAGCATGGTAGTAATGATTCTTTCATTTTGGGCAACACCCTGGGCGCACGAAAAGGTTTTTCAGGTGCGTGAACAAGCTCAGGCGACCACGCCCTTTGCGGCTGTTTCAGCTGGACAATTTAGTAGCATTAGCCATGGCAAACAGGTGTTTTATGTTGATGAGCTGACAGAGGATCGGACCCGTCTTGAAGATGTTTTTGTTCAGTCGCAAGGGAATGAAGGCCGTCTGGATATTTTCTCAGCGCGTAGCGGTCATCAATATATAGATCCGAAAACCCATGCACGCTATTTAGTGTTAGTGGATGGGTATCGCTATCATGGAGCGCCAGGGAGTGCTGATTTTACTATTCAGCAATTCAAAAAAAATGCCATGCGCCTTGAGCAGCAGGATGTTGTTCCTTTGCACCGAACACGCTGGGCGACTCCGACACAGGATTTGTGGTTTTCGAATAACTTACTGGACCAGGCGGAATTTCAGGGACGATTCTCTATGCCGCTGGCAACGATTTTGTTAGCGGTGTTAGCGGTGTTATTGAGTCGGACATCTCCTCGACAGGGGCGCTTTGCTAAACTATTTATTGCTGTCCTCGTTTTTATTACTTACTACAACGCTTTAGGTGTTGCTCAATCCTGGGTGGTTCGAGGGGAAGTGTCAATACAGGTTGGGATTTGGTGGGTGCATGTTTGTTTGCTGATGGTTATGGCAACCATTGCAATCAAATATTGGGGCTGGCGACCTTTTTCATCATTGAAACATGCTCGAAACTCTGAAGAAAAAACGTAAGAGGGTGATGGGCTAAATGTTAATCCTTGATCGATACATTGCGCGTCACGTTATTGTTGGCATCCTGTTAGTAATGGGGTTGCTCCTATCCTTGTTTACTGTATTTGCCTTTATGGATGAGCTGAATCGTGTAGGGCGGGGGAACTACTCAACATTAGATGCTATTCAGTATGTGTTGCTGTCGATCCCGGGGTTGGTATATCAACTTTTCCCCATCACCGCTTTGATTGGAAGCACAATTGGACTTGGAATGATGGCAAGCAATAGTGAGCTTACGATTATGCGTGCAGCAGGCGTATCATTAAACCGAATTGTATGGTCAACAATGAAAGTGGGTTTTGTGTTAGTTGTATTAACGTTGATTATTGGTGAAAGTGTTGCTCCGGTTGCTGACCAATATGCGCGAACGTTACGTTCTGTTGCTATGTACGAAACATTGTCGATCCATGGTAAATCCCAATTATGGGCTAGAGATGAAAAAAGTTTTGTAAATATCCGTGAAATTTTACCAGGAGAACGCCTCGGTGGGATATTTATTTACGAAAGAAATGAGTCACATCAAATCTCGCGTATGGTGCAGGCAAAATCGGCTGTATTCCGAAATGATCAGTGGATGCTGGAAGATGTAGTGAGCAGCGATTTGGCGAGCAAACAAGTGGCTTCTTATCACCAGAAAGAATTGCTTTGGGATACTAAGCTAAGTCCTGATTTGTTGAGTGTGGTAACGCTTCTTCCTGGAACGATGTCAATTCGTGACCTATATCAATACGTTAACTATTTGAATAAAAATGGCCTGGATGCGAAGACTTACGAATATGCTCTGTGGGGTAAAATTGTTGCGCCCTTTGTTACTGGAGTGATGATGTTTTTAGCGATTCCTTTTGTATTCGGGCCTTTACGTTCTGTTGGCATCGGACATCGGGTGCTTGTAGGTGCATTGGTGGGTATTGGGTTTTATTTGGCCAACCAGATGTTTTCTTATGTGGGGATCGTTTACAGTTTTAACCCGATGGTGAGCGCAATGCTACCTGCAGGGCTTGCGTTAGCCGTGGCTTACTGGATGATGCGCAGGGTGCATTAATTTGGTTGTATAGAGTTTTAAGTTAGCAATCCGACGTTTAGGTTCCTGCTTAAATTATAAGTTCTAGCACTTTAAACTAAAAAAGACCGGCAGATACCTGCCAGTCTTTTTTGTGATCATCACGTCAGGAATATGTGGGTCTGTTTAAATGTCCCCAATCCCAGGATTGCCCTTAAGTCCCTTAATCTTTGGCAGATTCATATCTTTGACGCGAATAGTATCCTGTGCGCGAATATACTCGGCTACAACATCCCAGATGGGGTTGTTTTGTTCATGCTCCTCTACGCTGGCCCAGCCGGCGACTTTGTACTTTTTACTCGCATCTACAGGTTTGCCGTGCAATTCCATATCGCCTATGCGGTTGCCGATAGTCTTGCTCGGATCGATACTGTATTTCA
>JAUWVK010000092.1 GCA_030617485.1 Gammaproteobacteria bacterium | reverse complement strand
ATGGCTTTTTTAAAAGACTTTTTGCTCATGCCGAATAATTGTGAAATTAATTTCGGGTCAGACTTATCATGCACGGGCGCAAAACCATCTTTCTTATTTAGATAGATTAAAATAATTTTAGCGTATTTATCGCGGGTTTCCTTCCCACCGTGGAGGGTTAAGTCGATTTTCCCCTCAGGTCTAATGTTTTTGATAAATCCTTTCTTATACTGGCCAAAACTTAAACGTTGGTGAACCTCATCGCTGTACAAAACTCCCCAATGGCTGTGATTAATGATGGCCTTGAAACCCAGGTCGGTACTGTTAGCAATAATCAGGTCAACCGTTTGCTTTGGTTTGAAGTGGTGAGGTTTGTCGTCATCAAGAAATTTATCGATTTTAGAGGATGCTGTAATGCGAGAAGAAGCCTAGTCGAGATATAAATACACCAAATAAGAATGCCCAACTTCCATGGGCACATGTTGTTCAGAGAAAGGAACTAGTACATCTTTGTCCAGACCCCAGTCTAAAAAGGCGCCGACGTCGGTTGTCGCCACTACCTTTAAATAGGCAAATTCACCCACCTGGGCTTTGGGGGTTTGTGTGGTGGCGATGGGCAGGCCTTCTGAATCAAGGTAAAGAAAGACTTCAATCGAATCACCTACCGCAAGGCCACCTGGTGCATGCTTTAATGGCAACAACACCTCTCCCATTTCCATGGCGTCTACATAAAACCCAAAATCAACGCTTTTAACCACGTTAAGTGTATAAATCTTTCCTAAGGTGATCATTTGGTTTTCTCAAGGTTGGTGATTTCTGCGAAGGGACATAGTTTAACTTATTTGCACTTAAAAGACTGATTATGGGGTTTCGTGGTGTAATCATCTTTGCCGCATGACTTCAATGAACCACCTGGGCTTGACACGGGCAAAGTCAGTTCGTACGTTTCTCTTGAGTGATTTTTTTTGAATCCAGAACGCGTATAATTAAGGGGTCTGACCCCTTTAACTGTATATCATCCATGATCAAAATTACCCGGTTCCAAAACAAACAGCCCCGACCAAAGGTAGGGGCTGTCTATTCTATACTTTACGTATGGATCAGGGTTTTGATAACCAGACAACTAAAAACTTATATACGAGCCAGAAATAGCTTTGTCAGTTCATTCCGTACGTGAAGTGTATCTGACGTAAAGGGCGTACTGCCTTTCACATATTTTACCAGACCAAATTTCTGTGTATTCTGATCAAAGAATACTTTGTAGCCTTTGCCATCATCGGCAACGATCCATACGTTCAGATGTTCCTGTTCACCCTCTCTCGTAGATCGATTTTCTATCTGCTCGAGGTAAGGTTCTACTAATGCCTCTAAAACCTCTTTTTGAAGTAGTGATTGTTTCTGTACAACCTGAGAGCCGAATTTTTCTACAACGCCATAAGCTTCCTGGTTATCTGATGCCGATACGCTTGAGATAATACCCAGGCCAAAACCTATTGATAAAACTATTGATAATAGTGTCTTCATCGTCTTGCCACCTGTTTGCAATTTATATCGTTAAAAATTACTAGTCAGTCTCTGACTCGATATTCATAGTATGGGTAATGAAAATCCGAAATAATCGGTCATCACTTTAAATAAATGATGACCGATTTCGGGACGTAGTTGTTACTCGCTATTTTTAGCAACCTGGATCTGCTTATTTTGATCCATCCGGGAGTAGTAGCGTGGTACAGAACGTGCGATTACGCGGATGGACTCGATTGCCAGCTTCTTGGCTTCTGTATCGTTACCAGCCTGAAAAGCCTTGTTTGCTTCTTCGAGGATTCCCGTTGCTTCGTTATAACGCGCCCTGTCAGAAAAATCGTCGCTGAACTTCAGTTTCTGTGCGACCGTAGAACGATCCAGTAAAACCTTGCTGTAGTTCAGGACAGTATCTGCAGACACCATCGAGCGGTATTGCTGGACATTTTTACCGGATACGCCAGCAAAACTGGTGCTGATTAATCCTAATGCCAGTCCAAGTGATAAAATAATTTGTGTACTCTTTTTCATAATATGTGTCCTTTTCTAAAGTTGTCGATTCGTTAATCTGTTCATCTCATCTCATTTCATTTGCTTGGGCGAAAGTATAGGGACACAACATGAATTGATTCTGAGCGTTATATGAATAAACGCTTAAGGCTTTGCCTTTTATTATAAAGCCGTAAGTAGATGAAAAATCAGAAAAAAATCAGGATTCCGCGTTATCCGTTAGCGTGGAATCGCGGTTATCTTAAGAAAACCGGGTGGATGCTTAAGGAAAATCTGAATAAAGCAGTTTTTGGTGAAGGGCTTATGAGGATAACTTATTGGGGTTTTTCGGCCAGCCTGAACGAGACTTCCACCTGGAGGCCGCCCAGTGGGGAATCACTCAGTTGAATGTCGGCGTGGTGGATTTCGATGATCCGTTTCACCATGGCCAATCCGAGCCCGGTGCCAAATTGATCGCTATCCTGTGAACGATAAAATCGTTCGAAGACCTGCTCCCGTTCCTCAGGCGGTATACCCGGGCCATTATCGGCAATACGTAATACCATCTTGTTGTTGTCCGATTCATGGACATCGACCTCTATTTTCCCACCTTCAGGCGTATAGCGGATCGCATTTTCGGCCAGGTTGCGCACCAGGATATTGATCAAACCTTCACGCCCGCACACTTTTCGTTTACCAGCAGCATTCAGGCTAATATCGATATCCTTTTCGATGGCCGTCGGCGCTAAATCCGCCATCACATTTTCAATGGCCTTTACTATATCGACATAGTCGTCCTTGTTTAGCTCGCCATGGGGATCCAGTCTCGACAGTGTCAGTAACTGCTCTACTGATGACGTGGCGCGTTCAACACTATGCACGATTTCGTTAAGCGCTTCGTTGCGAGTCTCTTCGTCTTTTGATTGCAGCGCAATTTGCGCATGAACTTTCTGTACCGCCAGGGGTGTTCTGAGTTCGTGTGCAGCGTTAGCCGTAAACAAGGTGATATTTTCGATCGCTTCTGAGAGCCTCTTAAACAGCTCATTCAGCGCGGCTATCATGGCGTGGGTTTCGATCGGCGCATTAACTACCCTGATCGGTTCCAGGTTTTCACTTTGTCGATCCGCGATTTCGTCGGCAATTTCATTTAACGGCCTTAATGCCTTGCCCACCGTGACAAAAATCAGGATCGCCAGCACCGGCAACACCAGTGCCATCGATGTGATGAGTCGCCGGGAGATACTGGCGCTGAGTTCGTTGCGTTTGGTTTGTCGTTGGGCCACCTGTACCTGGATGGTTTTTTCTTCGTTATTGATGGCATAAACACGCCAACGTTTACCATTAATTTCTCGATCAACAAAAACTTCGGGTTCGTTGCTCATTAATAATTCGGGCATATTTTCCGAGCGAACGGCCAGGTGGCCATCCATGGTCCATATTTGGAACTCGGTCTCCTGTTCGTACTTGTGCACATGGGTATGGATCTGTGTCGCCACGCCACCCCCATTGTCTTCACCTTCTTTCGAGACGAACGCCATTTGCTCGTACAATTCGTGGGTACTTAATGTCAAAAGCACGCGCGCAGATTGTGAGAGCTCCGCATCCATCAAGTCCTGGATTTCAGTGAGAGTATCCACATAGTTCTTGCTAATGGTCAGCAGAAAAGTAAAGGCAATCAGGGCCAGCAGGCTGACAATGAGGCGCTTTCGGATTGATATCGGTTTTCTCATCCCAGGATGTACCCAACGCCGCGAATGGTTTTAATCAGGTCGCTGCCCAGTTTTTTACGGATCTGGTAGATGTAAACTTCGATGGCGTTACTGTCAATTTCGTCTTTCCAGGAGTACATGCTTTCTTCCAGGCGACTCCTTGACATCACGCGGCCCTTATTTTCCATCATCGTTTTCAGGATTTCAAACGCGCGTGGTGACAACTCGACAGGCTTCCCGCCCTGGGTTAGCAAATGTGCGCTGGGGTCGAGCACAATATCCTGGTAGGTAATTTTCGCCGAGGCGCGGCCCTTACTGCGCCGGATGATGGCACTGAGGCGGGCCACCAGTTCGTTCAGGTCAAAGGGTTTTACCAGGTAGTCATCGGCCCCGCTTTCCAACCCCAGGATCTTATCGCTTACCGTATCCCGGGCGGTGAGAATCAGCACCGGCACTTCTTTTTCCCGGCTGCGTATCTCGGCCAGCACCTCCAGGCCGGATTTTTTGGGCAGGCCGATGTCGAGGGTAATGACGTCATACTCCTCGGAGAAAATGGCCGAGAGCGCCGTATCACCATCCTTCACCCAGTCCACGGCGTAGCCAGCCTCGGACAGCCCCGCATAAAGGCCCTTGCCGAGGGCTTCATTGTCTTCGGCGAGTAACAGTCTCATCGGCGGCTACCGACGATCATTCTGTTTAAGTGCTTATGCATCATAAATGCCCCGTACTTCCCACTTTTTCCCGGACACGTTCACCTAATAACAGTATAACTGCTTTCCGCATAGGTAGATGGGTTTTAGCTACTAGATAGGTTTTGATCAAGGTCTCTGCAAAATCACACCGCGGATCGTCACCTCTTAATTGTGTTTATTATAATAATCGATGTTATGGGGCTGATGCCCGTTAAGAGCTGATTTACGAGCAGCCTCTTTTGTTTTATGTCTGTAATCCAGCTTTTTTATATGTATTCCCCTGCTCATAAACGGCGATGACTTGTGCACCAAGCAGCAATATTACTGCTGCAACTTCAAAACTGAGCAGGATGACTATGGCAGACGCAAATGAACCATAGATTACATTCACTAAAGAAAGGGTGGAGAAATACCACACCAGGAAATGGCGAGTTAATTCCCACAATATGGTGGCCGTCAGGCCACCAATGAGTGCATGCCGAAACACCAGGCGACCAACAGGCATAACGAGGTATAACGAAGTGAGCAAAAGCAGCTCCCCGATAATTCCAAGCAAATAAATAACCATGGTTGTCGCCTGATCGAGAGACCAGGTATTTCCAAATACGGTATAAAACCTGTTATCAGCCGCATTCAGTGCTGCGCTTAATGTAGTCACGACAAACAATCCAATCGCTAGCAACAAAATATAGATATAGGGAATGATGGCCGAAACAAGAAAATGGCGCCGCCGTATCGCTACGCGGTGATGAAATATCACCGACATGGCATTTTCCAGAGACGTGAATGCCAGCGAACTGAAAAACAATAAGATCAGCAAACCCACCGCACCAATCACCTTCCAGTTCACTAGAAATTTTTCAATCTGCCGGATTAATTCCACCGACTTGCCGGGTGCCACCAATTCCAGGTAAGCACGCGTCGTTTCCAATAACTCATGTGGATCGACCAGCTGAGAGAGCACCACTAAGACAACAGCAAACATTGGCACAATAGATAGCAGCGAGTAATACGCCACCGCACCCGAAAGCAGAAAACCCTGATTTCTACGAAAACCGGATACAACAAGGCTTATGAAGTGAACCAACCACCGCAAATATCCTTGAGTACGAGCGATCAATGCCGACATAAGGTGTGATACCAGAAACAACGAAATTGATTAATGTCTCACCATGGAATTAATTGGCGAATTAATTGGGGTCAGAGAGCAATATTCTCTAATATTAGAAACATAGTGCCCTGAACGTTGTTGATAAACAACGTGAGGAAAGTCGTTCCTGTACATCCATGTACTCACGACACTTGTTCATCCTGAACATCGTACTCCTGGGGTGCTCTCTGACTCTGTTTTATTCTCTCTGACCCGGTTTTGCGAGCTCGCTTCACTACTGAACCCCTATCCCACCACAGCAATGAAAGCTTATCCGGTAAGCCGGCTTATGAATGATCCTTCACACGATGAGCCCGATTGTATTAAACCAGCTGAAATCAAATCGTCAGCAGATTAAAGAAATTAGCCATACTGGAATTTATCGACCAGTCGCTGCATTTGGAAGCCTATTCTTTCACTCAAGGACTTCTTACTCACATACTTGACTTCATAAATATCGGCATCCTTACTACTTTCTAGCAAATAGTCATCACTGGTTTTTAACTCATCGACCAAATTCTTTTCCAGGGCACGTGTTCCGGGCCAGCTTTCACCAGTAGAAACTTTAACGATGTCGACATCGGGCCGATGTTGAACAATAAAATCTTTAAACAATGCGTGAATATCTTCTATCTCTTCACGGAATTTTGCTTTTGCTTCATCGGTGTTTTCACCGAACATGGTCACGGTTCTTTTGAATTCCCCCGCCGTAAAC
>JAUWVK010000124.1 GCA_030617485.1 Gammaproteobacteria bacterium | reverse complement strand
AATCAGTATTTTTCGGTTCAGCGGCTTAGCTGTGTACGCCTCATCACCATTTTCAAAAACGTTCAATATTGGTGAAAACAATTTTCTTAATATATTTTTCATCCTAATTATCCTGACATCACTCTAAGATACGCATACTGGAATGGCGCTATTTTACTCCCTTTAGACGGGATCAGGTACAATTAACGACATGTTAAGTTTCCAGTCAGTCACACTACGACGCGGCACACGGGTACTGCTCGAAGATGTCACTCTCACCATCCAGTCTGGCGAACACTGGGGTATTGTAGGACGAAATGGTAGTGGTAAATCCAGCTTCATGTCGCTAATCCTCGGCACACGTGACAATTCTGGGCTACACCCCGACCTGGGTGATATCCAGTTATCGCCCCAACTAGCTCTCGCCCACGTTGCCCAGGAAACACCTGCTGTCGACCGATCTGCACTGGATTACGTGATGGATGGAGACACTGAGCTTCGTGATATAGAAGCACAGCTGGCTGAAGCCGATGAAGCCGGTCATGGAGAACATCATGCAAATCTCTTTGGGAAACTGGAATCCATAGACGGCTACACCGCACCAACACGTGCCGCACGCCTACTAAATGGACTGGGTTTCAGTGAAGAACAAAATGAGCAACCTGTAAATCAGTTTTCAGGTGGCTGGCGAATGCGGCTCAATCTTGCACCGGCATTAATGTGTCGCTCGGACGTACTATTACTTGATGAACCAACCAACCATCTCGATCTCGACGCCGTATTATGGCTACAGACATGGTTACAGAACTACCCCGGAACCGTATTGCTGATTTCTCATGACCGGGATTTTCTCGATAACTGTGTGAATCATATAGCTTTGCTTTCCGAAAATAGCCTGCATGAGTTCACAGGCAATTACAGCGCTTACGAAAAGCAACATGCGGCCCGCCTTGAACAACAACAGGCCGCACATCGTAAACAACAACGCACAGTGGCTCATTTACACAGTTACATCGATCGTTTTCGCGCCAAGGCTACTAAGGCAAAACAAGCCCAAAGTCGTCTTAAAGCATTGGCAAAACTGGAAATAATCGCGCCTGCACATGTGGACTCACCTTTCGAGTTTACTTTTTTACCACCCCAACAGATTCCCAACCCTTTATTAAAACTTATTGATTCAAATCTGGGTTACGAAAATAAACCGCTAATACAGCACGTCAACATCAATCTCTTACCAGGTGACCGTATTGGCCTTCTGGGACCCAATGGCGCAGGAAAATCAACACTCATAAAAACCCTTGCAAACAAACTAACGCCATTAACAGGCAACTACCAACCAGCACAAAACCTGAAAATTGGGTATTTTGCGCAACATCAACTAGAGCAGTTGCACGTTGATGATTCACCACTCCTGCATTTACAACGTCTGGACAAAAAAAATACGGGGCATGCTGCCACCGAACAGGAATTACGGAACTACCTTGGTGGTTTTGGCTTTGTTGGTGACCAGGCACTTGATCCAGTTGGCCCATTCTCAGGCGGTGAAAAGGCACGACTGGTACTGGCTTTGCTGATTTATCAACGCCCCAACCTGCTATTACTCGATGAGCCTACCAATCATCTCGATCTGGAAATGCGACATGCTTTAACTCTTGCACTACAGGATTTCCAGGGCGCCATGGTTATCGTATCGCATGACAGGCATTTATTGAGGACGGTGTGTGATCAATTCATGCTGGTCGCCAATGGAGAAATTCAAAGCTATGATGGTGATCTTGAAGACTATGCACAGTGGCTATCGGATCATCGGCGACGGCCTGCCGCATCTAAAATTGAACCTGGCGCTAACTCCAATAAAGATTCCAGTGCGGATTCAGACAAAAACAGCCCTGTTATCGACAAACAGCAAAAGCGACAACATGCAGCAGACATTCGAAAACAACTAAAGCCTTTACGAGACCAGGCAAAACGTAGTGAAAAAGTTCTTTCTGAATTCCAGAAAGAACAAACGAAAATCGAACACAAAATGGCTAACAGCGACCTCTACCTGCTAGAAAATAAAGATGAACTCACGGAATTACTCAGCAAACAGGTCATATTGAAGAAAAACATTATCCTCGCGGAGGATGAATGGATGGATGCCATGGAAAAGCTCGATCAATCAGAAAACAATAAGTAGATACAAAAATGAAATCAGATCCAAAAAAACTACTCAAAAAGCATGATGAATTAATTCAGTCTGACGTAATGAAAGTAAAATCTCATGTACAACGAAATACTGAAAACTGGACATTAAATACCCTCATGATCGAAGGCTATGATGTACCGTTTAAATACAAAAGAACAAAACAATACAAAAATCTGCAGGGACAGCGCGTTAATCTTACCTATTACGCAGAAACCGAAACTATTGCCGGCATGGACTTTGAAATTATGCGTGTGGTGAGAATAAAGATTGCTTAAACATATTGAAATTAGCGACTCTTTTGTTTACTTCGGGTAAGGAAACGATCCAGTTCATTCGCAAACGATTGGCGGTCTCGTTGACTAATCACCGGAGGCCCGCCGGTACTTACACCGCTGCCTCTCAACTCATCCATAAGGTCTCGCATGGTGAGTTTTTGTCGGATGGTGTCTGCCGAATACATTTCACCTCGCGGATTCAAAGCATGGCCGCCCTTTTCAATCACTTCCGCCGCCAGAGGAATATCGGCGGTAATCACCAGGTCACCAGGCTCGGTAAGTTTTACTATTTCATTGTCAGCCACATCAAAACCAGCCGCCACCTTTATTGATTTAATAAAGCGAGAAGGCGGCGTTTTCAATGGCTGATTTGCCACCAAGGTTAACAGTACCTGTTCACGCTCAGATGCTCGATACAGCACCTCCTTGATGACTCTGGGACAGGCATCCGCATCCACCCATAGCTTAATCGTCATCGGATAACCCCTGAAAACTCACTTTATACACCTCTTTTTATACTCTCAGGATAGAAAAATTCACCAACATCATATAACTTATGAGTAAATACTTCCGAAACCGATACTGTGAGACAGCCACAGGCCACAATCCCAGATCATAATGACAAACAATAACGATAAATTAAATAATATTGTCGTCAATGCGCGGCGACAACAGGAAGAACGAGAACAGGGCTACAGAGAAAAAGCCCTGAAAATGTACCCCTGGATTTGCGGCCGTTGCCAACGCGAATTTACACGGGCAAATCTGTCCGAGTTAACTGTTCACCATCGTAATCACGACCATGATGACAATCCTGAAAATGGTAGCAACTGGGAACTTTTATGTCTGTTCTGCCATGACAATGAACACCAGCGCTATATCGAAAATTCCGGAGGCAACCCTGCCAGCTCAGAGAACAGCAAACAATCCCAGGCAAGTCACAATCCCTTTGCAAACCTGAAAGACATGCTAAAGAAATAACGACCATTATCCTAAACCATAATATCTGCTAACGACGCTGATGCTTCCAGTTCTCTATTCATTTAGACGATGTCCCTACGCCATTCGTGCCCGCCTTGCATTAAAACAAAGCACAATTAAAGTGGAACTCCGCGAGGTCATACTAGCCAATAAACCGCCAGAAATGCTATTAGCTTCACCAAAGGCGACCGTACCCGTTTTAGTGTTAGCTGATGGTTCTGTAATGGATGAAAGCCTCGACATTATCTATTGGGCTCTTTCAAGCAATGACTCCGACAACTGGCTGCCTGATAACAATAATTTATCACAAGAAGTTAATGAATTAATTACTGTTAATGATGGAATATTTAAAGAACATCTCGACCATTACAAGTATGCCAACCGATCCCCCGAATTCACGGCAGAGTACTACCGAAAACAGGGGGAAGAATTTTTACAGCATCTTGAACAATTGCTTGCGGAATCTAACTACCTGATCAGCAACCACATAACTATCGCCGATATCGCTATTTTTCCATTCATCCGTCAGTTTTCTTTTGTCGACAAAGACTGGTTTGACCAAAGTCAGTATGAAAACTTAAAAGTATGGTTGAACGAATTATTAGAAATGGAATTATTTAAGGATATAATGCGGAAACATCCCCAGTGGGTGACGGGCAACAAAGGTATAGAGTTTTAAATATTCAGCACTAGCTTTTTATTATTTTTCAGAAAAGAAAATATCACCAAAATATGACGTCGCAGACTGCCCCGTATTATCACCATCTACCATTATGGCAATCACATCTATATGTCTAATATCCTCACCAAATAATACCTTAAAGTCTTCGCGGACATTACGCTTTTCTTTTATCCACTGATTGGCCTTATTATCACCCGATTGAACAGCAATCATCTTAGCATTGCTAGTATAAGCATTAGGCCAGCTGCTACTTTTTGGCTCACGGCTAGCCCATACATAATTTAATGCTTTAGTTTTCCAGAAAAATATCCCACCAGACACGACCACATATACTCGCGCCGCATAATCGTCGCCTTCCTTGCTGCGTTCGTTATTATTTTTAAATATATTTTCTATTTTCCATGACCAGTTGATCCATGGCGTTTTGGTTAAATCGACCGAAACCTCTTTAAATAAACCGGAAGCTTTTCCCTCTGTTTTGGCTCGAAGCACCATCCCAACATCTGTCTTAACAAAACCGTATTGACTGTTACCTTCAAATGACTTTTCTTCCCAACCAGATAAATCACCGCGGCCAAAACCACCCGGAACATAACTATTATCTGCATATGCTGATGTCACCAGAAATACGCACATAGCCGCACTATAAAAAAATACTCTGACCAATATCATTTGTTATTTAAAAAACTACCGCAGAGATCATGATGGATAATCAGACGGGTATGGTAATTTTGCCACACCACTATCGACGGCCGCCTTCGCCACTGCGGCTGGGACATAATCCTTTAAGCGTGAATCAAATGGTGTAGGAATTATATAGTTAGGGCCAAATTCCATCTT
>JAUWVK010000147.1 GCA_030617485.1 Gammaproteobacteria bacterium | reverse complement strand
ACAAAGATGATGATGGCTGGTACCTGCTGGTGCTAAGAAAATGCCTGCATCTTCAAAGTGACGGCCGTTGTGGTATTTACGAAGAACGCCCCAGCGTCTGTCGCGACCATTCCAACGATTTTTGTGAATTTGATCAGCCCGCCGATGAGGGTTTTGACCTCTATTTTGAGGATTACCGGCAACTGGAAAAATACTGCCGTAAGCGTTACAAAACCTGGGGGAAGCGCTTCAAAATATTTGAAAAAATGGAAGATGCCTAAAACGTTAGGATCAGGCTACAGCTTTTCCTCTATCGGCAAAAGATCCGCAAAACTGCGTATCGCGTCAAACTCTTCCACATCCTTGTCCGGAGCCTGCGTATCGGGCTGATGCACACACAACAACGCTCCCATGCCGTATTCCTGCGCCGAGCGCAGCACCGGTAAACTGTCATCTACCAGCAACGTTTTCTTTCGTTCAAACAACTCAACGCTTTGTAACTTGGCCCAAAATCCGGGGTCTTCCTTAGGTACACCAATATCGTGGGCACATATAATGGCGTCAAAATGTCCCGCTAACTGAGTCCGTTGCATTTTTAATGTCAAACTCTTCATGTGAGCATTGGTTACCAACACAGCACGACGCTCACTGGCACGAACGGCCTCAAGAAATCTCACCACATTGGGGTGTACTGCAATCAGGTGATCCACTTCTTCTTTAAGTGCCGCGATATCCATACCCAATTGCTCGGACCAGTAGTCAATGCAATACCAGTCCATGGTGCCTTCCACTTCCTTATAACGTGACACTAATTCCGCTCTCGCATCTTCCAGCGCGATACCACTAACCTCTGCATAACGACGTGGCATGTGCTCTAGCCAGAAATGATTATCAAAATGCAGGTCCAGCAATGTGCCATCCATATCTAGCAATACAGTTTCAATATGCATCCAGTCAATCATTCAGCAGCGTCCTTGTTTAGTCACAATAATTATTCACAATAGTTATTTACAATAGTCATTCACGCGATTTATTGAACCGTTAAAAACGAAGACAACGAACCTGTTCCAGCATAGGAGTTGTCCATGGAGCCATCTTTCGTCTCATTAATGAACCAACAGTATCAGAATGAGAGAAAAATGAATCCAGCAGGTTCTCGCCAGCCAAAGAAAGTGTAAGCATTGCAACCAGTCGCTCGCGCTGCTCTGGAACAACTGCCAAAACGTTGGCTAGCTCCGGTGATGTAACGTCAGGATTGGCTACACTAGATTGCGCATAAGCTAGTGCTGATTCGCTGTCTTTACACGCAGCGATGTTTAACCGCACATCAGAAAAATATCGACCTATCACTTCAAACAATGCTACCGATGTTGATTCATCTGCCAATTTTTCCATTGCAGCCTCAGCCGTTTTAAGAAATATCTGGCCTTCTGAACTTAGCAATTTATTCAACAATAGTGCGTACGGGTTACCTTCAACCAACAACGTAGCAATTAAAGACTCAATTTCAGTTTGCTGTTGATGGGCAGGGGCTGATTCTGGCAAATCATCCGGCATTGCCTGTAAAAAACTCACGTAATAAATGCCTTTACGGTTAGCACGGCTCCATAAATCATTTCGTTCATCGTCACTCACCAGTCCTGGTTGCAACACTAACCGCACACTATCCATAATTGCATTAGGTTCAGTTTCAAACGGTAAGTGTTCAATAAGAAATCGAGCCAAATCATGCGCTATGTCAGACTCAGCCACCTGTGGCTGTACTAACATACGACGCGCGTGTTCTGCCTCAGGAGAAACCCACCAGACCAATTCTGCCAACTCTGGAGTAAGACCAGGCGCATGAACCACGGCTGCAACAGCCTCTGGCTCACCCAGCAACAACAGATTATGCAAAGTCGTATTATCTCGGTCTTGCCCCATTCTTGTCCAACGATTAATGTAAACCGGATAACCTCCAGGAGAACCCAGAATATGGGTCGACAACAATTCGCGCACATGCCGCAAATATCGATCATCACGACAGTTAGGGTTTAACGCAACTGATGCTTCACCTTTATTGGTAAGCGCATATAGCATCATTCTGGATTCATCAATACGCACTGCCTGTAATTTCTGAGAAAGCAGCACATTAAGACGCAAACCATCTTCACTAGATAATTCCGTTTCACTTACAGTATGACGACTTACCACTTAGTTGCCACCACGCACACCTGCCATTATTTCATTCAATTAAGTTGCACTCTCATACCCCATGGAACAGTGGACTTACCCTTTACCAACCACAACACCGGATACATCGGTTCCTGCTTTGGAAATTCTCCCTCGGCATCTGTAAAGTAAATCAACAAATCTGGAGACTGATCCTGTTCTTCCGACCAGCGAAATACCGGTTCAAAACTTGTACCACCGCCACCCGTAAATTCACGCGGTAGTTTTATTTCATCCCATGGCTCAAATAACCAGGGTCCATCCTCTGCCAATCCCTCATCACAGGCATGCAAAACAATTCGCGCACGCATTTGTGCTTTAATTGCATCTATCTCTGTCAAAAATTCCTGGATATCTTTATCCAGAATTGAGCCACTGGTATCCAGCGCAACCGTAATGTTTATTTGAGCACTACGCAGGCTAGGATATACCGCAGGATCACCGCGCCGTGTGGAAGGTCGCGAGTAACTGTAATCATCACGGGCAATACTGGAAACGTGGTGCGCCAGTAAATTTCGCCATGGTAATTGTGGCTGCAACAAATGATCAATAAGCCTTGCCATGGCGCCACCCATCTTTCCTGCCTGCATGGCAATTTGTGCTGCACCTGCCATCCGTTGCTGCCACTGTGTGCTCAATGTCTCACGCTCATCTGGCGTTAACGCAGTAGGGGGGCCGCCCGGAGCAACTTTTTCCGTTTGTTCTCCACCTGCTGTTCCGCCTTCTCTCGGAGATGCGTCCTGCGTCTGCTCTTGTTGCTTGCCCTGCACTTCGCGCTGATTTTGATTTGCATTATCCTGCTCATCATAAAGATGGCTATCCATTGGTGCTTCGATTTCATCCTGCAGAGAAGGATAAATCTCTTCTGCTGTCAAACCATCAAAACCTATATCCACCAATGCCCCCGGCGGCGACTTAAAGCCATCTTTTATCAACAGATCATTCACGGCCAGATCACATGCCATGTCCCAGCGTTTTTTATCGCGATGACCCCGACGTGCAAAGTGCGATAAAGCACAGTGCAACGCTTCATGTGCCAACACAAATTGAACATGCTCATTACTAAGCGCGCCGATGTAATCGGGATTAAAATAAAACGTGCGCGCATCAGTCCCCGTTGTTGGACACCATGTTGAATCACCCTCTTCCATGGGTAATCTCAACACCAACGCACCCAGAAAAGGTTTATCAAGAATAAGTTTGGTGCGTGCGGCACTGAGTTTAGTTTCGGTATCGTGTTTACTCATGCGAAGACTATGCTTTTTTTATGAAAAGACTTGAGGCATTTCAGTCGTATAACATTACATCCGCGATTACATTCGCCCAGGCGGAAAATTCCGGGACTTCAAATAACTCCTGCCCAATCACCCTGTGCATATCCGATACCAGCATCACCCCCATTTCCCGCGTGGAAAATTTTGCCGCATAGTCGAGAATATTACCGTAAACAGCCTGCGCCTCTTTGGTTGTTTTTGCGGTATTTTTTGCACGAATCGCACGCCCAACCAGGGCTGATGCCACAGCGTATTGCAAATCTGTTTCTTTGGGCACCGTAACATCTTCACCGCGAACAATGGCATCAAGATCTGGCAGCTGATCAAGATTAGAAACAAAAGCATGTAATTCAATACCGGCAGCAGGCCCCACACAGGCCTGTATACCACCCTGCATTAATTGAGGTTTATCGGAAAATTTCTGCAGGGCGCGGTGTGCAAATTCCCAGGAGCGTGGCGAAGGAAAGGCCACCGGATTATGTGCAGGATCAAAATCAAACAACAACTCTGGCCGAAAACGCAAAAATGCAATTACCCTATCATCAATGCCATTGGCATAGGCCCAGGCTACCCAGTCATCTAGGTTTGTCTCTACTTCAAAATGTGAAAAGCGATTCGCCAATGGCGAAGGCATGCTATACGTCACGCCACGATCACCCTGGCGATTACCCGCTGCAAAAATCGCCCAGCCTTCTGGCACCTCGTATTCACCCAGGCGTCGATCAAGAATCAACTGGTATGCAGCAGCGGAAACACTGGGAGGCGCCGAGGTTATTTCATCCTGAAACAGGATGCCGGTTTCTCCGTGACGCTGTGCATCTGGCAACATAGCAGGCGGCGCCCATTCA
>JAUWVK010000132.1 GCA_030617485.1 Gammaproteobacteria bacterium | reverse complement strand
TACTTAACTGGTTTGTGACGAAATATAACAAGCTAATCAACAAGAAACTCTACACAGAAGGTGTTCCAGCATGGGATTTCTAGACGGCAAAAAAGCACTCATCGTAGGTTGCGCTAGCAACCGCTCAATCGCCTGGGGTATTGCACAGGCCATGCACAGGGAAGGTGCCGATCTGGCCTTCACCTACCAAAATGAGAAACTTCAGGGGCGCGTGGAAAAACTGGCAGGACAATGTGATTCAGACATCACTCTGCCCCTCGATGTCTCCAGCGATGAGCAAATCGAGGCCGTTTTTGAAAAACTGGATGATTACTGGGATCACCTGGACATCATTATCCATTCCGTAGCCTTTGCCCCACGTGAAGAGCTGGAAGGTGAGTACCTTGATAATGTGACTCGGAAAGGCTTCAATCTGGCCCACGAGATCAGCTCCTACAGCTTTGCTGCACTGGCCAAAGCGGGCCGTAATATGATGCAGGGCCGTAATGCCGCATTGCTGACCCTGAGCTACCTGGGTGCTGAGCGCGTATTACCCAACTACAATGTCATGGGCCTCGCCAAAGCCAGCCTGGAAGCCAATGTACGTTATATGGCAGCTAGCCTTGGACCAGAGAACATCCGTGTTAACGCCATTTCAGCGGGCCCGATCCGCACTCTCGCAGCGGCTGGCATTAAAAACTTCAAATCCATGCTGAAGTACAGTGAACAAAACACCCCGTTACGCCGCAATGTCACCATAGAAGAAGTGGGGAATGCGGCTGCCTTCCTGTGCTCGGATCTGGCTTCAGGTATTAGTGGTGAAATCACCTACGTCGATGGCGGTTACAACATTACTGGGATGGGATCGCTAGACTAGAGAAAGACTAAACAAGTATTTTTTGTCAGAGCCTGCCCCGCGCAGCGCATTGGGTATACCGGCGAACGCCGGTATGACAGTTCTTATCAACATTAGTCAGACTGGCAGCGACTCTGGCCGCTTGGTCAAAATATCTTCCTCACCTTCGCTGCGGGCAATAATCACAGCCCCGCATGAATCACTAAAGACATTGACTGTTGTTCTACACATATCGAGAATTCGATCCACCACAAGAATCAAACCAATAGCCTCAGCGGGCAATCCAATAGTGGCCAGAATAATTGAAATCGCCACTAAACTTGCAGATGGGATGCCTGCCACACCAATAGACGTTAACAGCGCCACCAGCACAATCGTAAATTGAGTCGCAAAACCCAGTTCAATCCCATAAGCCTGTGCAATAAACATCGCCGCCACACATTCGTACAAAGCCGTACCGTCCATATTTATCGTCGCACCCAGTGGCAACACAAAACTCGAAGTACGGTTGGAAACACCAGCATTTTTTTCGACGCATTCAATCGTTAACGGCAAAGTGGCCGCAGATGAACTGGTTGAAAACGCCGTTAATAACGCAGGGGCCATAGCACGATAATGTCGCCATGGATTTACTCTACCGACAACCTTCAACAACAGCGGCATAATGATAAGGAAATGCGCCAATAACGCGAAAACAACCGTGAGGAAAAACCATAATAACGGTACAAAAGCCGCAAGGCCTGTACTTGCCACAACTTTGGCAACTAAACCAAATACACCAATAGGGGCAAACTTCATTACCCAGTCGGTGATTAACATCATCACCTCATAAGTGCCCTGCCAGAAATTAAACAGTGATTCGGCGTAGGCTTCCTGTACTTTGGTCAGGAAAAAACCAAACAGCAAACTAAAGAAGATCAGCCCTAACATTTGACCGTTTGCGGCCGCGGCTACGATGTTAGTAGGCACCATGCGCAAAAAGACTTCGACAATATCACCGGCACCCCGGCCTTCCACTTTGTTTTGAATGGACTCTATATCACCCGTTAAACCAATGATGTCTTTAGCAGGCTGGCCATCAATCACACCTGGTGAAACCAGGTTCACCAACAACAAACCAATCAGAATGGCCATCAGGCTTGTGGCCATGTAATACAAAACTGTCTTGCCGCCTAACCGACCAAGCGCACTGCTTGAACCAATGCCAGCAATACCCACAATAATTGAAGAGACGATCAAAGGAACAATGATCATCTTCAGCGCATTGAGAAACAATGTGCCAATAAAATTATAAACGTCGTAAAAGACAACACCAAAGAGACTGGCTTCGGTGCCCGTAAGAGAGCCCGCAATTACCGCCAGGGCCAAAGCTATAAGAATTTGCCAGTGAAGCTTAAGTTTCAATAACCCCATGATAAAAACTTACCCCTCCCTGACCAATCCAAGATTATGGTGTTTTACTGGAACTGCAATTTTTATAGAGCCAGCATTTAACTCATTTACTTTATTTTACATAAAGATTAAAGCTCATCTTGCTGAACCTTGATGCTTGCGTGACTTCTTAGCGTCGCCAGCAAATTATTCTGTGAATTACCCGTTCTCTCATTAACTAATTGACCTTTAATTTTTTCACGACTTGCCTTATCAATAGTAGCTGGATCACCCTCTGCCACCTTACTCAATGCAATAATGGCAAAATCTCCATTAGGCAATTCAACACCATCATAATTGATAGCGTTTTCAGCAGGTTTTGTCATACGAAAAGCTTGCTTAACGACGACACTGTTTATGCTATTGGTTTTACGATCTATGACTACTACATCTTTCCAGGCTACTCCCAATTTACCCGCGATACTTCTATCTGCCTTTTTTTCCTGCAGCTGCTTAACCGCATTTAATCCGGCAGTTTTAACAGAATCTTTTGCCGTGCTCTGAATTAAGTGTGTTTTAACTTGCTCCTGAACTGTTTCCAGAGAAAGCACGCTGGCTTCCTGATGTTCAAATAAACGAAGTACAATCACGTGATTTTCGCCAAGATCCAGGGGTTCACTATTATAACCCTGCACTAACACATCATCGCTGTATGCCGCAGTAACAATACGTGGATTACTAAAAATTCCCGTACCATCATTACGACCAATCAATGGGCTTTGTTTAAGCTCTAACTCAAGCTGATCGGCCACTTCAGACAATGAATCCGGCGTTTCGTATGCCATATTGGTAAGCTTTTCTGCAAGATCGTAATATTTTCTTTCTGCTGAATCTTTCTGAAATTCTGGTATCAGATCTGCACGAACATCTTCAAATTTTTTCGACTCCGGTTTCCTGATTGCTTCCACCTTAATCAGATGATAACCAAATGAAGTTAATACTGGCTCACTAACGTCACCTTCATTTAACGAAAACGCCGCTTCTTCAAAATCAGGCTCCATAATGCCTCGACCAAAGAAACCCAGGTCGCCGCCCATTTCAGATGATCCGGGATCGTCAGAGTTCTCTTTCGCCAGTTTTTCAAAGGATGCGCCAGCTTTTATTTTACTGAAAAGGTCAGCCGCCTTTTCACGCGCGGAAGTAACAGCGGTTTCATCAGCACCTTCTTCAACCTGAATTAAAATATGTCGTGCCTGGCGTTCTTCCGGGACAGAATATTTCCCAGCAGTGGCTTCAAAAAATTCGCGCAACTGCTCTTCCGTTGGCGCTTCATTTTTAGCCATAGTTGAAACGATTGAGGCCAGCGAAAGCTCAACATATTCAACACGCACCTTCTCAGCGGTCATAAATAAATCTGAATTATTTTCATAGTAAGATTTGACGGCAGCCTCATCAGCAACAGATTTATCCTGATATTTTTTAACCGACAAAACCAGGTATTGCATATGACGTTTTTGTTCCTGAAGACGAATAGCCGCATCAACATCAGTATCTGTCACCAACACTGTACCTGCCAAACCTTTTGGTAACTGCTCGGTTAGCAACATACGAAACACGCGTTGCTCAAACCCGGTTGGAGATTGATCCTGTATTTGAAGTTGCTGTTTGTACAACTCGGCCGAAAAAGCACCGTCTTCTCGAAATGCATCAATACTACGAATAGTTGCCGCTACGGTAGCTTCTGAAATTCGATAACCAACGTCATCTGCATTCTGCAACAATAATTGCTGATCAATCATTTCCTTGATGGCGCGCTTTTTGATTTGTGGGTCAAAAATACGCGAATCGTATTGTTTGCCCAGCATTTGCTTCATACGAGCACGCTGCTCGTAAAAGACTTGTTGAAACTCGCGCTGGCTTATTTCTGTGCCATTCACATTGGCAACCACCAATGAGCCATTGCCCTGGTATTCATTAATACCCCATAAGGCAAAAGGAATGATTAGCAGGCCAACGATGGCATAAGCCAGCCAACCCGTGATGCGTTCTCGAATGAAATTCAGCATTGATTTGTCTTTTTATATGTCTAGTTATGTTTTTGTATGAGATGAATTTATCTGGTTATGAGGAAATATCAGAATATTGGATCACTTTTGTAAACGACATTTCTGCTCTATCTAAACTTTGTACCCAGTCTAAAAAATAAGAATTTGATAGCATCTTTAGTTATAGCCAGAGTTATGGCCAGGAAAGATTGTGGCCAATATAAAGCGCTCAGTAAAGAAAGAAGGCGCTCCTGCAAATTCAGGAACGCCTTGCGATCTAGTGGCGGAGTGGACGGGACTCGAACCCGCGACCACCGGCGTGACAGGCCGGTATTCTAACCAACTGAACTACCACTCCAAACCTGGCTGGTGGGTGCTGAGGGGATCGAACCCCCGACATTCGCCGTGTAAAGGCGA
>JAUWVK010000088.1 GCA_030617485.1 Gammaproteobacteria bacterium | reverse complement strand
TCTTCCATTAAATTCTTGTCCGTCCGGTTGTACTAGTTACCGGATTTGTAATAATAATAATTAGAAAATATTACAAAGGCGGCTTCGGCCGCTTTTTTTTGGCCGGAATAATGTAAGCCAAAGTAATTAAGCTAGAGTTTTAAGATAGTAGCTTAATAAAAACCTTCGAATTACGTTTGTAGTTATAAAGTGCCTTGCGTTTCATTGGCAGAATTTTAATGTCTGTTTTTTTGAAGCCGCGTTCAATAAACCAGTGTGATGATTTTGTAGAAAACGCGAACAGTTTTTGCGTACCTTGTTCGATTGCATGTTGTTCGATATATTTCAGCAGAGCATTGCCGCGTCCTATGCCTCTATAATCAGGGTGTACAGCAAGACAGGCCAGCTCAGCCATTTGTTCTTTATCATTAAAGAAGGGATGGACTGCCGCGCAGGCGATGATCATGCCATCACGTTCCATAATCGCGAAGTGGTCGATTTCCATTTCCAGATGTTCACGGGAACGGCGCACCAAAACATCCGCTTGTTCCAGTGGTGTAATCAGTTCCAGTATTCCGGGGATATCATCAATAGTTGCCTGACGAGTTCTTTCGTAACGGTCAGCATTGATAAGTGTACCAACACCATCACGCGTGAATAATTCCTGTAGCAGGGCGCCATCAACTTGCCGATTGATG
Source organism: Gammaproteobacteria bacterium (assembly GCA_030617485.1). Next base: position 5,956 of record JAUWVK010000088.1, on the reverse strand, counting down.
ATGTGCACACGATTGATGCCATTGAGGCATAAATTAATCGAACTCTTCAAGATACGTTGCATGCCCTCTGGCAAACGCCGCCGTGAATCCAGTAATTTTTGTGCCTGTTCAAGAGATAGTTCCCGGGTTAACCGTTTGCGCGAGTCCTGTAGACCAGAGGCTTCGTTAAGGTACAGAACTTTGTCTGCCTTGAGGGCAATGGCTGTTGACGTGGCAACATCTTCAGCGCTCAGATTAAAAATCTCTCCAGTGGGTGAATAACCCAGGGGGGATAGCAGAACCAGGGCGTTTTGATCGAGCTGAAGTTTGATGGCCTCTGCATCGATGCGCCTAACCTCACCCGTATGCAGGAAATCAACACCGTCATGAATGCCCAGTGGTTTGGCAGTTACCACATTACCTGAAGCTACCCGGATGCGTGCACCAGCCATGGGAGAGTTAGCCAGACCCATGGAAAGCAGGGCCTCGATATCCACACGCACGGCTCCGGCGGCTTCTTTCACACAGGTTAATGCGACGTCATCCGTAATGCGCAGGCCATTGACGTATTTCAGCGAGCCACCCTGTTTTTTCAGGCGAGCCTCTACCTGGGGGCGGGTGCCATGCACCAACACCAGTCGGATACCCAGGCTGTTGAGCAGCACGAAATCATGAATCAGACCTGCAAACTGGTCATCCAGTACTGCTTCGCCACCGAAGACGATGACAAACGTCCGGCCTCTGAAGGCGTTGATATACGGTGCAGAATCACGAAACAAGTTTACAAATGATTTGCCCTGGCTAACTGTGGCCAAAGTGGTTCCTTCTCAAAATAATAGGTAAATAGTGTCTGCAGTGAAGTGTTTACTGCAAATAAAAGGCCATTGTACCCCAGCATTGGTTCGAAAACAGTTGGTTGGCTATATGTAAATGCTGAATAACTAAGGTTTATTTCCTAAATAATAGGGGCTGACTTTTCTGCTGTTAGTGATGTGGGCACCCAATTAACCATATAAATAGTACGAGAATACTTGAGGAATATACCTTGGTATATATCCGTGTAATTTGATATGGTTTGTCGCACTCTAGATGTAGCCAGATTTCGCGTCAGTGAGTATAAGGTTCTAAAAATTATCTATAAAATCAGGGGGAGATTACTATGGAATTAAAAGTGACCGCATTAGTAAATGTAGCTGTTATCGTCGGTATTTTGGGCTTGATGGTAGCTAACGTTTAAACTCTTATTTTTTATTTTTCAAAGAAAGAAAATAAGACACAATAAAAAGGCAGCGAGGATAACTCTTCGTTGCCTTTTTTATTTCTCTCTCTCCGCTACTACCCCTGCTTCACTGCAATCACTTCTTAAAACGGGCTTTCCGGCCAGATCTGCCGTGTCAAAGGTATAACTATGTATAATCAGTGCCCGTGTTGTATAAGCATTCAGAAAAAATAAATACTGCCTTTATTGTTGGTGATGACAGTCGGTATTGCATCGGTCAGGGAGTTGTTGCGCGTGTGGGGTAAATTGATTGTTGGTGGTATCGGTTATCTATTAGGTGGGCCTATGGGCCTGCTTATTGGCGTATTTATTGGCCACCAGATTGATCGTAGTTTGATCAGCGTCGGGGTTTTTTCTGTGGGTGTTGGAGGCATTAGTCACACAGAGATTCAGCAGGCATTCTTTGAAGCCACATTCTCGGTGATGGGCTGTGTCGCCAAGGCAGATGGTCAGGTATCTGAAGAAGAAATATCCCTTGCTCGCCAGATTATGACGCGCATGGGGCTGTCTGAGGATTCACGTCAGGAGGCCATTAAGCTTTTTTCTTCCGGTAAGCAGGAAGGTTTTCCGTTAGAGGATACTCTGTCGCGATTTCGTGCAGCGACTCAGCGAGCGCACAATCTGCGTCAAATGTTTATCGAGATCCAGCTTAATGCAGCCTATGCTGATGGTGAGCTTAACCCGGCTGAACACAAATTATTGTTGCATATCTGTGATGTACTGGGATTCTCTCCCCTGGATTTAGAGCGGCTGGATATCATGATTCGCGCCGAGCGCCACGCCACCAGGGGCGGAAGAGTTGAACCGGTATCGGTGGGTGATGCTTATGCCATCCTCAATATCACGTCCAGTGTTAGTGATGCAGAAGTAAAGCGTGCTTATCGTCGGTTGACTAACCAGCATCACCCCGACAAGCTGGTAGCCAAGGGTTTACCCAAAGAGATGATGAAGCTTGCCGAAGAGAAGACCCATGAGATACGCACTGCTTATGAGCGAATACGGGAGGCTCGTGGTTTTTAGTTGGTTGTTTTTACCCAGGTATTTTTAACCAGGTATCATGAGGAGCCCATTTTGAGTCCTGGCACAAAAGTAATAAATATGGTCGCTAAACGGAGTTTTGTTTTACTGTTTTTAGCTATGTTTTACCCTGTAGAGGCTTTAACGGCTGGTGGGTATTCGGAAACCACATTTATGGCTGGTTATCGCCAGGATTCCCTGGACTGGAGTATTGCAGGCAATACGGCAGGCTCAAATCCCAATATTCTTTCAGAACTCACATGGCGAGACCTGAACATTTTTCAGCTGCGAGGGGAAGTGTCGGCCGCTAATGCCGATGGAATTTATTTCCGAGGTTCTGCCGGTTATGGTTGGGTGCTGAATGGGGAAAACCAGGATTCAGATTATGCTGGTGATAACCGCATCCTGGAGTTTTCTCGTTCCATCAACGGAGTTGATGGCAGTCGGGTGATGGATTTTAAGGGTGGTCTTGGTGTTGAGTTTTCATTTGGTGCCGGAAAGAAGCATCGCTTTGCTCCATTGCTGGGTTATTCCTATCACGCTCTGCAAATGAATATGAAGGATGGCAATCAGGTGGTATTTGACCTGGCCAATCTGCAAGTCCTGGATCCATCAGCTACTGGTACGATACCCTTGGGGTCGTTCCCTGGATTGAATTCAAGCTACGATGCCACCTGGTCTGGCGCCTGGGTGGGGGCTGATTTTTTGCTGGATCTGGAGCACAGGGGATCTGTGTATTTGCATCTTGAGAGTCATTGGCCTAAATATTCGGCCAAAGCCAATTGGAACCTGCGCGACCAGTTTGCACATCCGGTGAGTTTTGAACACGATGCCAATGGCCGTGGTTGGGTGCTGGAGCTGGGTTGGCGTAACCGAGCACCTCGTCACAATTGGGCATGGGGCGTCAATCTGGCTTTACAACGCTGGAATACAAGCGCTGGGACTGACCGCACCTACGTAACGTATTATAAGGATGCATTGGGGAATACAATAATATGCTCCCCCACGTGTGTTGGAGAAACCGCGCTCAATGAAGTCAATTGGTCATCCAGAAGCATCAATATCTCCTTGAACAAAGAAATTAACCTATAAAGCTCAATGGTAATGATTGATCCTGGAAGCTGTATATTGTCAGCAAATCAGGTAAAGTTCGCGGTTCAAAATTTAACCACCGAGCCAGGTCAAGAGCACTGCGCCGGGTAACTGTTTTAATATTTTTTGCTTTAACTTTTTGTTTATAAATACAGGAATGAGAGACATAGCCATGCCAGATTTCAAGATTGCTCCTTCGATTCTTTCTGCTGACTTTGCCCGTTTGGGCGAAGAGGTTGATAACGTACTCAAGTCCGGTGCCGACGTTGTGCACTTTGATGTAATGGATAACCATTACGTGCCCAATCTCACTATCGGCCCGTTGGTGTGTGATGCACTGCGCAAACACGGCGTCACTGCCGATATTGATGTGCATTTGATGGTAAAACCAGTGGATCGCATTATTCCTGATTTTGCTGCTGCCGGTGCCTCGTATATTACCTTCCATCCGGAAGCCTCAGAGCACATCGATCGTACATTACAGCTGATCCAGGGTGAGGGTTGTAAATCCGGTCTGGTATTTAATCCTGCGACACCGCTGGATGTGTTGAAGCATGTGATCGACAAAGTGGATATCATTTTATTGATGTCGGTCAACCCGGGTTTTGGTGGTCAAAGTTTTATCCCGGAAACGCTTAACAAGTTGCGTGAAGCTCGTAAAATTATCGATGCTTCCGGTCGTGATATTCGCCTGGAAGTCGATGGTGGCGTTAAAGTTGATAACATCCGTGAAATTGCTGAAGCTGGTGCTGACATGTTTGTGGCTGGTTCTGCCGTGTTTGGTGCGAAGTCTGATTCCGACGCCAATACGTATGACAGCGTGATCAAGGCTTTCCGTGAAGAGCTTGCTGCCGCAAAAGTATAACGATTAACCGTTAGATTTAAGGGCGCCCTTTTTCTTTCTTATAGAGAATGAATGGCGCCCTTCATTTTTTGAAAGAGCAAGTTTGTAGTAGACAGTTTGTAGCAGGAATGAATTTATGAACATACAAAAACCGGTTGTTAAAAAACCTGAGATGATCCTCATCGATGTAGATGGCACCTTGGTCGACAGCGTGCCGGATCTGGCCTATTGCATTGACGAAATGATGAAGCAGCTGGATATGCCAGCACATGGCGAGGCCGAGGTGAGAAACTGGGTGGGTAATGGTGTCGAACGCCTGGTGCGTCGAGGGCTCATTGGCCAGCTCGATGGTGAACCTGATGAAGCTTTGTTTGAAAAAGCCTACCCTATTTTTCTGGATTTATACGCGGTTAACACCAGCCAACGCAGTTGCCTGTATCCCGGTGTGCAGGAAGGGCTGGAATACATGAAAGCCGCTGGTTATACGTTGGGTTGTGTCACCAATAAAGCTGCGCAATTTACGATTCCGTTATTGAAAGACCTGGGGATTCATGACGACTTTGAGAACATTGTCTGCGGTGATACCCTTGCCAAAAAGAAGCCCGATCCACTGCCCTTGCTGCATTCGGCTGAAGTGTTAGGGGTAACCCCAGAAAAGTCGTTAATGCTGGGTGATTCAGTGAGTGACGTAAAGGCTGCCCGAGCAGCGGGCTTTCAGATTATTTGTATGAGTTATGGTTATAATCATGGCGTTGATATTCGTGAGTCGAATCCCGATGCCGTCATTGATAGTATGGTGGAACTGAAGGACTTAATTTAACTGGATTAAATTGATGTTTAATATCAAGACTAGCATTAAGAGAATACAAATGAATAAGGAGCGATGGCACGGTTGAAACTATTTCCGTGGTATTTCGTATTCATTCGATTTTTTATAAGTTTTTGATGATGGCTTTTGGTATTAAACATGAACGCAGAACAATTCGCTGAGCTTTCACAGCAAAGCCCTGAAAATAAACCCAACCGCATCCCTCTGATGCGTGAAGTGTTAGCCGATCTTGATACTCCCTTAAGCACCTATCTTAAGTTGGCCGATGGGCCTTACTCCTATCTGTTTGAATCTGTGCAGGGTGGTGAAAAATGGGGTCGATATTCCATTATTGGATTACCCTGTCGCACGATTGTAAAGGTGATGGGCAAGCAGATTGAGCTTGAGACCAATGGTGAAGTAGTAGAATCGTTGACGGTTGAAGATCCGCTGGCATGGATTGAGGATTTTCAGGCGCGATATAAAGTGGCCGAAGTAGACGGCTTGCCGCGGTTCAATGGCGGTCTGGTGGGATATTTTGGTTACGACGCTGTTCGCTACATCGAGCCGAAACTTGCTGACTCTTTTAAAAAGAAGCCAAATCCTGACGAGTTGAATACACCGGACATTTTATTAATGGTGTCCGATGAAATCGTGGTATTCGACAACCTCGGCGGCAAGTTGTGCCTCATTGTGCATGCTGATCCCGAGCAGACAGATGCTTACGCTCTTGGGCAAAAGCGTCTTGATGCGTTGGAAGCGAAACTGCGTCAGGCCGCTCCCGTTGCCGAGTTTCGGGCTGGCAATGAAGTTAACGAAGAAGATTTTGTTTCCGGTTTTACCGAGGATGGCTTCAAACAGGCAGTGGAGAGTGCGCGGCAATACATTATTGATGGTGATGTCATGCAGGTTGTATTGTCACAGCGTTTGTCGGTAC
>JAUWVK010000142.1 GCA_030617485.1 Gammaproteobacteria bacterium | reverse complement strand
TGGCTGCTGGTGTGGATGTTCAGATTAAGCTGGGTTAATGCTCTGCTTGCTTTGGCTATTTGCAAAGTAAGAGAAGAACAAAACATAAATTTTAAAGATTTAAACGCTGATTAATATTGACCAACATTATTAATTAGCATGAGTGTGAGGAATTAAGATGACCATTGGAATTGTCGGCCGCAAAGCAGGAATGACCCGCATCTTTACTGAAGATGGCGTTTCTATTCCGGTGACCGTGATTGAAATGGAGCCAAACCGGGTAACCCAGATGAAAACTCTGGATACCGATGGCTACCGCGCAGTACAGGTAACGACGGGTAGTCGTCGACCTTCACGTGTCAATAAAGCAGCTGCAGGCCATTACGCCAAAGCTGGTGTTGATGCTGGTCGTGGCTTGTGGGAATTTCGCCTTGCTGATGGAGAAGGTGAAGGTCTGGAAGCTGGTTCAAGCATAAGCGTGGACATTTTTTCTGAAGGTCAAAAAGTTGATGTGACTGGCAACAGCATTGGTAAAGGTTTTGCAGGTGTTATTAAGCGCTATAACTTTGGTATGCAGGATGCGACACATGGTAACTCGCTGTCACATCGTGCAGTAGGTTCTATTGGTATGGGGCAAAACCCTGGTCACGTCATTAAAGGCAAGAAGATGGCTGGGCACATGGGTAATGTGCGCACCACCAATGAAAACCTGGAAGTTATTCGTGTTGATACCGAACGCAACCTTCTTCTTGTGAAAGGTGCTGTTCCTGGTGCTAAGGGTGCTGATCTTATGGTCCGTCCTGCAGTTAAAACGAAGTGAGAGACTGAATCATGGATTTAAAATTGACAACAGCGACAGGCAAGGCCTCCACAAAAAAGGTGGAAGTTTCTAGCGCGAATTTTGGCCGCGAATTTAACGAGGCATTAATTCATCAGGTCGTAACGGCTTATCTTGCCGGTGGCCGTAGTGGTACCCGTAAAACCAAGAACCGTTCTGATGCAAGTGGCGGTGGTGCTAAACCCTGGCGCCAAAAAGGTACAGGTCGTGCGCGTGCAGGTACTATCCGTAGCCCAATATGGCGTTCGGGTGGTCATACGTTTGCATTAAGGCCTCAGGACCACTCACAGAAAGTGAATAAAAAAATGTATCGCAGTGCTATGCAATGTATTTTGTCTGAGCTGGTGAGGCAGGATCGTTTGTCTATTGTGGACAAATTTGAGGTCAAGGGTCCTAAAACAAAAGAATTGGTTAAAAAGCTGGCTGCAATGAATTTTACCAGAGGCGTGATTATTACTGATGATGCCACTGATGATCTTTTTCTCTCAGCTCGCAACTTACATAACATAGATGTGCTGGAAATCAGCGATCTGAATCCTGTAAGCCTGGTGGGTAGCGAAAACATTGTTATCACAGTGGGTGCACTGCAAAAGATTGAGGAGATGCTCGGATGAATGAAGAGCGAATCATGAATGTGTTGCTTGGGCCGCACGTGACTGAAAAGGCCGCCATTATTGGTGAGTCCAGCAATCAGTACGTATTCCAGGTGGCGACTGATGCAACTAAGCCTGAAATTAAAAAGGCTGTTGAAACGTTATTTGAAGTAGAAGTCGAGGCTGTTCGCGTGACCAACGTGAAGGGCAAAGTGAAACGTACGGGGCAGCGTATAGGGCGCCGTAAAGACTGGAAAAAAGCATACGTGCGCGTCAAAGATGGGCAAACAATTGATTTCATGGGCGGCGAATAGCCTGCCGGATGAGAAGCGGAGTTAAGTAAGCATGGCAATTCTTAAAGCAAAACCGACATCTCCTGGTCGTCGCTTTGTGGTTCAGGTAACCAATCCTGATCTACATAAAGGCGACCCTTATGCGCCGTTGTTGGAAAAGAAATCACGCACTGGTGGTCGTAATAACCAGGGACGTATTACAACCCGACATCGTGGTGGCGGTCATAAACAGCATTATCGTGTTATTGATTTTAAGCGTGACAAAGATGGCATTGTTGGACGCGTTGAACGTCTGGAGTATGATCCAAACCGCAGTGCTCATATTGCGCTGGTTCTTTATGCTGATGGTGAACGCCGTTACATCATCGCCCCTAAGGGTGTTGAGGCTGGCACAGAAATTATTTCGGGTGAAGGCTCCCCAATTAAGTCAGGCAATTGTTTAATTTTACGTAGCATTCCTGTGGGCTCAGTTGTTCACTGTATTGAATTAAAACCAGGTAAAGGCGCGCAGATGATTCGCAGTGCTGGCGCATCCGCGCAGCTGGTTGCTCGTGAAGGCGAATATGCCACGTTACGTTTACGCTCAGGCGAAATGCGCAAAGTACACGTTGAGTGTCGCGCCGTAATGGGTGAAGTCGGTAATAGCGAACATAACCTGCGTAAACTGGGTAAAGCTGGCGCGACACGCTGGCGCGGTGTGCGCCCGACTGTTCGTGGTGTTGCCATGAACCCGGTAGATCACCCGCATGGTGGTGGTGAAGGCCGTACCTCTGGTGGTCGACATCCTGTTTCACCCTGGGGTATGCCAACCAAGGGTTATAAAACTCGTAGCAATAAACGTACTGACGGCATGATATTACGTCGTCGTAAAGCCAAGTAATTTAACTTATTTATACATTTTATTAAGAGAAAAAGAGAGAGCATCGTGCCACGTTCAATCAAAAAAGGGCCTTTCGTAGATCTGCATCTTGTTAAAAAGGTACAGGAAGCTGCGGCAGCCAATAGCAGAAAACCAATCAAGACATGGTCTCGTCGTTCCATGGTGCTTCCAGACATGCTGGGTTTGACTATCGCTGTACATAATGGTCGCCAGCACATGCCCGTTTTTATTACGGAGGACATGGTGGGATACAAGCTTGGTGAGTTTGCACCAACACGTACTTATCGTGGCCATGTTGCTGACAAGAAAAGCCGGTAAGGGGTGCTGAGATGGAAGTGAAAGCAAAATTATCAAATATTGCCCTGTCGGCTCAAAAGGGCCGCCTGGTTGCAGACCAGATTCGAGGCAAGAATGTAGAAAGTGCATTGCAAATTCTTACATTCAGTCCTAAAAAAGCAGCTCATATCGTTAAGAAGGTGCTGGAGTCTGCAATTGCAAATGCAGAACATAACGAAGGCGCTGATATTGATGAATTGAAAGTATCAAAAATCTTCGTGGATGAAGGTCGTACAAACAAACGAATGCGTGCTCGTGCTAAGGGCCGTGGTGTTCAAATATTAAAGCGTCACAGCCATATTACTGTGATGGTAAGCGACAGCTAAGGGGTTTGTAATGGGTCAAAAAGTTCATCCAATCGGAATTCGTCTTGGCATTACCTCAAACTGGACATCCACATGGTACGCAGACACCAAAAACTTTGCTGATACCTTGAATATGGATCTTAAGGTTCGCGATTACATAAAGAAAAAACTGAAGAGCGCATCTGTAAGTCGTGTTCAGATTGAACGACCAGCCAATAATGCGCGTATCACGATTCACACCGCTCGCCCTGGTATTGTTATTGGTAAAAAAGGCGAAGACGTCGAAAAGCTACGCAATGCTGTTACTAAAATGATGGGTTGTCCTGTCACTATCAATATAGAAGAAATTCGGAAGCCAGAGCTGGACGCTACCCTGGTGGCAGAAAATGTTGCTCAGCAACTGGAACGACGCATTATGTTCCGCCGTGCCATGAAACGTGCCGTTCAAAATGCAATGCGTCTTGGTGCGTTAGGCATCAAAGTTCGTGTGGCCGGTCGTTTAAATGGCGCCGATATTGCTCGTGCTGAGTGGTACCACGAAGGCCGTGTCCCTTTGCACACCTTACGTGCGGATATTGATTATGGAGTCATTGAAGCAAGCACCACTTATGGTGTGATTGGCGTCAAGGTTTGGATCTTCAAGGGTGAAGTGTTTGATAAAAATGAAACCCCAGCTGCAACAAAAGAAAAAGCAGCTAGCTAGCCGTAGGCTGGCCTTGTAGGAGTAGAAAGAATGTTACAGCCTAAGCGAACAAAATTTCGCAAAATGATGAAGGGCCGAAATCGCGGTCTTGCCTTCCGGGGTAGCGATGTCAGTTTCGGTACATTTGGTTTGAAAGCTACCGGCCGTGGTCGGATTACTGCGCGTCAGATTGAAGCCAGTCGTCGTGCGATGACTCGTCATATTAAACGTGGCGGTAAAATCTGGATTCGGATTTTCCCCGACAAACCTATTACCAAGAAGCCTCTGGAGGTTCGTATGGGTAAGGGTAAAGGTAGCGTGGAATATTGGGTAGCCCAGATTCAGCCAGGACGCATGCTTTTTGAGATGGAAGGTGTTGGTGAAGAGTTGGCTCGTGAAGCCTTTAAACTTGCTGCGGCCAAGCTGCCTGTAGCGACTACTTTTGTGACGCGGACGGTAATGTAATGAAAGCCAGCGAACTAAGAAATAAAAGTGATTCTGAATTGAAGCAAGAGCTTCAGGGGTTGCTGCGGGAAAGATTCAATTTGCGCATGCAAAAAGGCAC
>JAUWVK010000174.1 GCA_030617485.1 Gammaproteobacteria bacterium | reverse complement strand
CGTTTACCACCAAGGTGTAACCCCGGTGTATCCACATACACTATTTGACTTGCATGGTCTGTTTTAACACCAAGAATACGGTGCCTTGTGGTTTGAGGCCTGTTGGCCGTAATACTAATTTTTTGACCGAGAATACGATTCAATAAAGTGGACTTACCAACATTGGGTCGTCCAACGATAGCCACATACCCGCAATGGAAATCTTCGCCGTCGGACACGCCATCAGTCATACCTTTGGCCATAAGACTGCCTCTTAAATCCCAAGTTGTTCTAATGCTTGTTGCGCCGCAGTCTGTTCTGCTTTTCGACGGCTTGCGCCCTTACCTTTAACCGGCTCATTCAACCCTGCCACAATGCAGCTGACCTCAAAGCTCTGATTATGCTCATCTCCAAAAGTCGCTACAATTTCGTATTTTGGCAAGGCCAGGCGTCTGCCCTGTAAATATTCCTGCAAACACGTTTTCGGATCTTTAGTATCTGCACCTTCCAGAGACAAACTATCAAGCCTGTCTTTCAGGCAATTTTCGATGAATGACCGTGCGACGCCTATTCCGCCATCCAGATACATGGCACCTATCATAGCCTCCAACGCATCCGCCAAAATCGAGTCACGGCGAAAACCACCGCTTTTTAGTTCACCCGAGCCAAGCAGAAGAAAATCTCCTAACAAAAGCTCTCTAGCCAATGCGGCTAATGTTTCTTTTTTTACCAGAGAGGCGCGAAAACGGCTAAGTTGACCCTCCGAAGCCCGACAAAATTTTGTATATAGTAAATCAGCAACAACAAAGCCAAGAATTGCATCACCGAGAAACTCGAGGCGTTCGTTATTTTTGGAGCCTTTACTGCGGTGCGTTAATGCAGTTTCTAACAGTACTACATCTTCAAAATTGTAATTAATCGTACGCTGTAAATCATCAAACGAAATGGTCAATTAATCTCAACCTCGTCAGAAAAACTGACAACCATGTCAACATTGCCAACTCCGGATGTACGCACTTCATATTCAATAGCGATCGTCATACCACCACCCTTCTTGCGCTCGATAAAAACATGCTCCCTTTTAACATTTTTAACATCGTCAATTTGAAAACTCTTCATTAACTTCGTCATTATCTCTGTGTTATTTTTTCCTTTTACAACTCCTTCGGACGAAAGATTTTCCAAGTGAGTAGTTACACTAAAATGCTCCATGTAAATTGGAAATAACCGCAGTGCAATTAATGCGAAAAAGGCAATCATACCTAGAATTACCGCTACACCTATACCGGTCATCCCTTCCTGTTTTTTCCATTGCCTGCTAATTTTTATTGGCTGAGTATCGTAATGACGATTCATTATTATTGCTCCATTATTTTTCTTAAAACGGTATTCTCACAATACCTAAATTTAACGAATTATATTTCTAGACTAGCACAATCAACCGCTTACGATACCCTAATAAGTTGCTAACTCTTACTCAATATCATTGCCAATCCGGTTCCAGGTCACGCCCCCTGCGGTTGCATCCCAGTTCATCCAGATCATAAACGCTTTCCCGACCAGGTTTTCTTCAGGAACAAAGCCCCAGTAGCGACTATCGTTACTATTGTCCCTGTTGTCACCCATAACAAAATAGCGGCCATCCGGCACCTGAAATTCGCCCTCAACCGTTCCCCTCTGGGTATCGATCAGTATATTGTGCAACACACCCGTCAGATCTTCGCTACGCATCTGAGCGCCCGCCATTGTCACTCCAGCGCCAGCAGCAGCATAGACTCCCAGCCCCGTTTGGGTTGCAGGTTCTCCATTAATAAATAGCTGTTTATTATAGTAAGCCACTTTGTCGCCAGGCAGACCGACCACACGTTTAATATAGTCGATTGAGGGGTTTTTAGGATAGCGAAAAACCAACACATCACCACGCTCTGGTAATCCAACAGGAATGATCTTTGTATCAAGCACCGGCAACCGAATACCGTAAGCAAATTTATTCACCAGAATGAAATCGCCAGCCAGCAGTGTTGGCATCATAGAACCTGATGGAATACGAAAAGGTTCAACCATAAATGAACGCAACACCAACACTGCAAGAATCACCGGAAACAAGGATCGAGAATATTCAACAAATATAGATTCTTTAAGTATCTCTTCCTTTGCTTTTTCTACATCGCCATCGGCTGATGCCTGACCTGATAACGCTTCAGCAGCACTACGTCGTATGGGTGCCCACAAGATAATATCCAGCGCCCATAGAACACCTGTGACAAATACTGCTGTAACCATAATCGCGGGGAAATCAAAATCCATCTACACTTACCTTTGTTTTTCTTAATTTAGTTATATTTCAAGGAAGCAAAACAACAACATTTTGTATTATTATTTACCTATTTACCTATTTACCTTTACCAACCCGCAGTACTGCCAAAAATGCTTCTTGCGGTATTTCCACCGAGCCCACCTGCTTCATGCGCTTCTTACCAGCCTTTTGTTTTTCCAGCAATTTTTTCTTTCGCGATATATCCCCGCCATAACATTTTGCGGTAACATTTTTACGCAATGCCTTTACATTACTGCGCGCAATAATATGTGCGCCAATTGCAGCCTGTATGGACACATCAAACATTTGACGTGGAATTATTTCACGCATCTTTTCTGCCAGTTCTCGTCCGCGGTATTGCGCTTGCTCACGATGCACAATAACCGACAGGGCATCAACACCATCGCCATTAATTAATAAATCAAGCTTAACAAGATCGGCCGTCTGGAAACGCAAAAAGTGATAATCCAGCGAAGCATAACCACGACTAACTGATTTCAAACGATCAAAGAAGTCCATAACGACTTCATTCATCGGCATTTCATATTCCAGCGATACCTGATTACCAACATAAAGCATTTTTCGTTGTACGCCACGCTTC
>JAUWVK010000157.1 GCA_030617485.1 Gammaproteobacteria bacterium | reverse complement strand
ACGGACAGTGACTGGGAAGATACGTTTGATACCTACTCTCCTGTCCAACGGAGCGGTGACGCTGATGTAACAGTTTATGAACAGGCAAATGGCGGCGAAAGTTTACAGGATCATCTGCTTTGGCAGCTCAATCTTTCGACTATTAGTGATACGGACAAAGCTATTGCCACTACTATTATTGATGCGGTCAATGATGATGGTTATCTCAGCACATCTCTGGAAGAAATTCATCAGTCACTTTCTGAAGCAGAAGAACTTGAGCTGGATGAAATTGAAGCGGTTTTATTCCGCGTACAGGATTTTGATCCATCAGGTGTAGCAGCACGTGATTTACAGGAATGTATGATTATACAGCTGCGTTATTACGACGAAGAGATGCCATGGTTAAATGAAGCGCGCCAAATTGTTAGCGATTACTTTGATTTGCTGGCAAAGCGTGAATATCAAACAGTCATGCGGCGCATGAAATTAACTGAAGAAGAAATGCAACAGGTTGTACAACTCATCCAGGGGCTTAATCCTCGTCCAGGCGGCCATATTACCGGCGACCAGCCTGAATACATTATTCCTGACGTGTTTGTGAAAAAAATAAAAGGTAAATGGCGGGTTGATCTTAACCCTGATATTACTCCGAACATTGGCATTAACAGTCTTTATGCCAAGCTAGCTCATCGAAATACAACCAAAGATGCGGCATTTCTTAAAAATAGTTTACAGGACGCGCGCTGGTTTATTAAGAGTCTTAAAAGCCGCAATGAAACCCTGTTAAAAGTTTCGTCTAGTATCGTGGCAAGACAAAGAGGTTTTTTTGAATATGGTGAGGAAGCTATGAAGCCTATGGTGATGCATGATATTGCGGAAGCAGTGGATATGCATGAGTCCACCATCTCTCGAGTGACCACTAAGAAATACATGCATACACCTCGCGGCATATTTGAATTAAAATTCTTTTTTTCAAGCCATGTGAGTACGGCTGCCGGTGGTGAATGTTCAGCCACTGCAATACGGGCTATTTTAAAAAAACTTATTGCTGCAGAAATTCCGAATAAACCATTAAGTGATAACAAGCTCGCCACGTTACTGGCCGAGCAAGGTATAAATGTGGCACGGCGCACAGTAGCAAAATATCGTGAAGCCATGTCAATCTCTCCATCCAATGAACGTAAACGTCTTGTTTAGGTTGTCGGTATATGACAATTAAAATGACAACTAAACAAACTGCAACCGTTTTGGATGGTCACACAACCAAAGGAGCCTATTATGAAAATTAGTGTTACTGGCCAACACGTTGAAGTTACAGCATCTTTACATGATTATGTTACTAGCAAGCTAGAAAGATTAGAGCGACATTTTGATCAGGTGACTAACGTCCATGCTGTGCTGAGTGTTGAGAAACAGCGTCAAAAAGCAGAGGCTACCATTCACATTAATGGTGCGACCATATTTGCTGATGCCGAAAATGAAGATATGTACGCTGCCATTGACGCGTTGGTTGATAAGCTAGACAGGCAGGTTAAAAAACATAAGGAAAAACGCTCAGACCACCATCGAGCCGAATCCGTAGCCATTAAATCTGCTGCGGAAGGTTAGTCTGGCCATAGGCCATTGCAGGATAATCACGTCCAGCAATGGCTTATGTCAGTTAAAACTTATATCGACATTAGTTTTTTTGCCTTAATTTTAGGTAAAAGCGTAGTAAAATTGTATTCATTGAAAACATGATCATTTCCAACATAATTTTATGCAACTTGTAGACATCATTTCTCCCGACCGCGTTGTTTCTAACGTTCAGGCTAAAAGTAAAAAACGTGCTTTCGAAACTATAAGCGGCGTGCTTGCTGAAAATGCCAATATATCCATGGGTGTGAATGATATCTTTGACAGCCTTATTGCTCGAGAACGTTTAGGGACTACGGCTATTGGCCATGGGATTGCTATTCCACATGGGCGGGTAAAGGAAAGCAGTGAAACCATTGGCGCATTTGTGCAATTAAGTGAGGGCATTGATTGTGATGCCCTGGATAATCAGGCCGTTAAGCTGATCTTTGCGGTTTTGGTGCCTGAGAAAACCAATGAAGAGCATCTGCAGTTGCTGGCACGACTGGCACAGATGTTTAAAAACTCAGATTTACGTGAAAAATTAATGGCGGCACCAGATAATAAAACTCTCTACGATCTTCTTGTCCAATGGGATCAAACGCACTAATCATTACCGAGCTTTGATCTTCATGGAGCTTTGGCTTTTTACTAAAAGATTGGCGCCACCGGATTCGATTCATACCCCCTGACTATACTTTACAATAATGTTTTTCGACTATCTGAGAGAGTTCTAGCATGGTGCAGAAAGCTCAAAACTCCCCTGGCGCTGAACAGGTAAAAAAAACGGTCATCCACGGCGTGTTTCTGGATATTCACGGCCTGGGTGTATTGCTGACAGGTGATAGCGGTGTTGGTAAAAGCGAACTGGGTTTGGAGCTTATCAGCCGCAGCCATTGTCTTATCTCGGATGACGCAATAGAGTTTTCGTGCGAAGAACCGGGTGTTGTACATGGCGCCTGCCCTGATGCCCTAAGGGACTTTCTTGAGGTACGCGGTCTGGGTGTCCTGGATATTCGTGCCATGTATGGGGATGGCGTTATAAAAAGCAGTAAGGATCTGTGCCTGGTTGTCCACCTTGAGCGAATGGCGCCTGAAAAAATACAGCAGGTCAATCGTTTGGAGGGCAGCTATAGTCAACGAAACATACTGGGTATCGACATTCCAATGGTAACTCTGCCGGTGGCTTCTGGCCGTAATCTCGCTGTGTTGGTAGAAGCTGCGGTAAGACACCACATTTTATTGAGAAAGGGATACAATGCGTCGGATGCATTTATTGCCAGGCAAAATCAACTTATTCAGCAGCAGAATCCAGACAAAGAATGACTGAGCGTCGAAATACCACACGAGATAACAAATCTCCATTATCGGAATCATGTGCAGGCATGAAACTGGTGGTGATTAGTGGTGTTTCCGGATCAGGAAAATCCACTGCGCTGCATGTGCTTGAAGATCAGGACTATTATTGCATTGATAATTTACCGGTGGGTTTGTTGCCTGACTTCGCAGCTAAAATGCAGGATTTGCCCGGTGGTATTGGTAAATTGGCAGCGGTGGGTATCGATGCCCGCAATCCGGCGCTAGACCTGGACAGCTTCCCTAAAATTCTTGGCGCTTTGAAAGAAACGGGACTGGAGTGTGAGATTATTTATCTTGATGCCGATGATCAGATTCTGCTGAAACGGTTCAGTGAAACTCGTCGTAAACACCCCTTGAGCGATGGTGAAATATCCTTATTGGAGGCCATTCATCATGAACGCATGTTATTGCAGCCCATTGCCCTGCGCGCTGACTTGAATGCCAATACAACTCGGAGTAATGTGCACCAGCTTCGGGATCTGATCAGGGAGCGCATACTGGGGAAACAGGATGCCGGCATGTCGATTTTGTTTGAATCTTTTGGCTTCAAACATGGTCATCCGACAGACGCCGATTTTGTATTTGATGCGCGGGTCTTGCCTAATCCACATTGGGAAACGAAGCTGCGTGCACTTACTGGCAAGGATGAGCCTGTTGCGTCATTTCTGGAAGGCCAGGAGCTAGTAGAAAAATTTTATGGGCAAATTCA
>JAUWVK010000106.1 GCA_030617485.1 Gammaproteobacteria bacterium | reverse complement strand
ACCGGCCATGATGATAGCTCCGCCGCCAATGCGATTCAGCGCCATGGATTCGGCCGTCTCACGGGTAAAATGCAATCCAGGGTCACTGAATGGATCACGCCCCTGCGAAAATTTCTCAGCCGTTGCTGCGTCGTAACACTCTGGATGACGACGAAAAATTTCAGTGGCAGATATCGCCATGGGTGAATCCAGAAAAACCTGCATGGATGCGGGCAAGTCACCTTTCTCCACTCCATCGTGCAGGTAATAAAGTATTTCCTGCGCACGTTCCACTGCAAATGTAGGAATAATGACATTTCCGCCACGTTTAAAGGTGTCGTGAATTGCCTCGTAAAGCTCCTCCACTGAAGGCTCTAATGCCTTGTGAGCCCGATCTCCATACGTGGTTTCCATCACCACCACATCCACAGCGGGCGGGGGCTCCGGATCCCGCAAAATAGCTCGATGGCTGTATCCCAGATCCCCTGAAAAAAGAACACGCTTGCGTTGTCCCTTCTCTTCCAGTTCCAACAAAATGCTGGCCGAGCCCAGAATATGGCCGGCATCCAGAAAAGTAACCTGAATCCCCTCGGTCAATTCAATGGTTTTGTCATATGCGGCAACCCGGCCGAAGTAGTCCTGGGTATTCAACGCGTCCAGGGTGGTGTACAGCGGCGTTATATCTTCAATCGATTGACCACGACGCCGCGCCTTACGCTGCCTCCAGTTAGCATCATCTTCCTGCAGGTGGGCGCTATCCAGCATGATCAGGCGTGCCAACTCACGGCTTGCCGAAGTGGTAATGATTTCACCCCGAAAACCCCGCTTCACCAGCAAAGGGACTCGCCCACAGTGGTCAAGATGAGCATGGGTTAGTAGGAGATAATCCACCGTCGCCGGATCAAAACCAAAATCCCCTTTATTCTCCTCAGCCATCTCCCGGCTGCCCTGGTACAGGCCACAATCGATCAGCACCTGTTTTCCGGCACAACTCACCAAATGGCAAGAGCCCGTGACGCCCTGATTTGCACCGTGAAACATTAATTTCATAACTGACAACCCTTTGGTTCTTATGTGTTTATTTTAGTCGTCATTTGGAAAGAAAAACCAAAAACCCGCTAAATTGTTGCACCATAACGCCGATATTATCTTGAAGAAGCTCTCTCCCTAATTAGGAATACACCAAGTTGGTATTTAGCAGCCTCAAAAAAAGGATTTCTGGCAACAAACAACACGGGCTCAGCCTGTTTGTAGCTTTCTGGCTAGTGCTATTGCCCGCCACTGGCACTATAGCTGCCAATACTCCTGCAACTGGCACCAAAGTTACCAACAAGGAAGTTTCTATCGCTGTATTGGCTATCCGGGGAATCCCCAAAGCCATAAAGATGTGGACACCGACTGCCAATTATCTGAACAACGCAATTCCGGGCTACACCTTTAAAATCCAGCCGGTTTCAATCGATTCCATTGAAGAAAACATCGCATCCGGCAAAGCTGATTTCGTACTCACCAACCCGGCTTTGTACGCACAACTAGAGTCAAAGTACGGTATCTCCCGAATTGTTACGCTGCGCAATCGCCGACCCGGAGGCTCATACACCCAGTTTGGTGCATTAATCATCACCCGGGCTGACCGAAACAACATAAAAACCTTGCAGGATTTAAAAGGAAAATCTTTTATGGCTGTTCACCCGCGCGCCTTTGGTGGCTGGTGGATGGCATGGCGTAAAATGAAACAAATCGGAATAGACCCCCAAAAAGACTTTTCCAGTCTTGAGTACTCTGGCTTTCCCCAGGACAAAATTGTAATAGCGGTAAAAAACGGCAAGGTGGATGCCGGAACAATACGTACCGACATTCTTGAGCGCATGGCGGCCTCGGGGAAAATCAAACTGAATGATTTCCGAATACTCGACCCACAAACGACACCCGGTTTTCCCTTTGCACACAGTACACGCCTGTATCCAGAATGGCCCTTTTCTATCACCAAAAAAACTTCAAGTGAATTAGCCCAGGACGTGGCAATTGCATTGCTTAGATTATCGAAACACAGTCTCGCCGCAAAAGAATCAAAAAGTGAAGGCTGGACTGTACCGCTGGATTACCAGCCAGTACATGAACTCATGAAGGAACTTCGTGTTGGCCCTTATGCAAAAAAAATCGAAATATCGGTTAATGAAGTTGTTGACCAGTACTCACCTTACATCATTGCCATCATATTTCTTTTCGTAGCTATACTGTTCGGCGCAGCAATCATTTATCGTTTTAACCGAAAATTAACGACATCAAAAGACTCTCTTGTAAAAGAAGTAAAAGAACGTTTGCATGCTGAAGCTGAACAACTCAAACAGGTAGAACAAATACGAACATTATATGAAGTATCATCCATGCCTGGTCTCACGCTGGAACAGCAAATAGATGAAATACTCAAGCTAGGCTGTCGCATACTGGACATGGAAGTCGGTAAGGTCTCACTTGTGGATCGAAAAAATAAAAATAACACAATGATTAATATCGTTATTCCTGGGTCACTTAATATGAACCCCGGAAGCACCTTAAGCCTTGATACTTCATTTTGCACTGAAAACTCGGCCACCGAAGCCAACATACTTACACTCAACGAAATATCTGCCTCTGCGCACAAAGATAATTCCGTTCATAAAACAACAGAAGTGGAAGCCTACATAGGAATGCCTATTTTAATAGACGACGAAAAATACTGGGCTATTAGTTTCGCCAGCCCACGTCCACATGCCCCATTCCCGGAAACCGACATCAACATGGTAAAACTGATGGGAC
Source organism: Gammaproteobacteria bacterium (assembly GCA_030617485.1). The sequence goes on along the minus strand of JAUWVK010000106.1, from coordinate 2,915 downwards.
GATGGGTTAGCGTTATTATAGAACGAGAAAAAGTAGAAAGTGAGTTACAAAATGCCAAAGAAATTTCTGAAAACGCAAACAAGATTAAGAATGATTTTCTGGCTAACATGAGCCATGAGTTACGCACTCCGTTAAATGCCATCATTGGTTACAGCGAACTTCTAAAAGAAGAAGCGGAAGCAGATGGTTATGAGCAATACCAAAAAGATCTTGGAAAAATATATGAGTCGGGAAGCAGCCTGCTGACACTCATTAACGGAATCCTGGATATTTCAAAAATTGAAGCTGATAAAATGGAAGTATTTTATGATCCAATTAACATAAAAGAGGTTTTATCGGATGTAGCAAGCACCCTGCAACCATCTATCAGAGAAAATAAGAACAAACTTATTACTGACTATGCTGACAACTTCGAAACATTCGAAACTGACCATGGAAAATTACGCCAGGTATTACTCAACCTTATAGGCAACGCAAACAAATTTACTCACGGTGGTGAAATATGTGTGAGCGGAAAAATAGAAACCCAGAATGAAAACAAAACTTTAATAATAGACATACAGGATACCGGCATCGGTATTGAAGCTGAAGATATCTCAAAACTATTTAAAGATTTTTCTCAGGTAGATCAATCGAGAAATCGAAAGTTCGGGGGAACGGGATTGGGTCTGGCTATCAGCCAAAAATTCTGCAAGCTATTGGGCGGCGAAATCACAGTAAAAAGCACGTTAGGCGAAGGATCCACGTTTACGATTTATCTGCCCGACCCGTCTAACCAAAAAGATGAAGGCATTGTTTTATTTTCAAACATGGCTTAACTAATCAACGAAAACTCCCCGCTGACATCACAGTCAACGCTACGCAAGCACTACTGGCATCACCTCATCCGCTATTGATTTGTACTCCCCGAGCTGGTGGAAATTAAGATAACGATAAATATCGTCAGCCATCGGCTCGAGATGTTTTACCGCATCCATATATTCCTCAACGGTAGGTAGCTTGCCCAGAGCAGCAACAACCGCTGCCAATTCTGCAGAACTCAGGTACACCTGTGAATCCTTACCCATACGATTTGGAAAATTCCGTGTAGATGTTGACACCACGGTAGCGCCATCAGCAACCCTCGCCTGATTACCCATACACAAGGAACAGCCCGGCACTTCTATACGCGCACCAACACGACCAAAAATACTGTAGTAACCTTCTTCGGTGAGCTGATGCTCATCCATCTTCGTAGGTGGCGCAATCCATAAACGCGTTGGCACTGCACCGGACACCTCATCGAGAACTTTACCAGCAGCACGGTAGTGACCAATGTTAGTCATACAGGAACCGATGAAAACCTCATCCACGTTAACACCCGCAACTTCTGACAACTGCTTAACGTCATCAGGATCATTCGGGCAGGCTAAAATCGGTTCCTTGATTTCATTAAGATCAATTTCGATAATTTCAGCATATTCTGCATCAGCATCAGGTTCGAGCAATTTAGGATCGTCCAACCAGGCCTGCATAGCATCAATGCGACGCTGTAAAGTACGTTGGTCTTCATAACCATCGGCGATCATCCACTTTAACAATGTAATATTGGATTCCAGAAATTCCTGGATAGGCTCTTTGTTCAAACGCACAGTACAGCCATTAGCGGAACGTTCTGCCGAAGCATCTGATAACTCAAAAGCCTGCTCGACTTTTAAGTCAGGCAAACCTTCAATTTCCAGCACACGACCGGAGAAAATATTTTTCTTGCCCGCCTTCTCTACTGTTAACAATCCTTTTTGAATGGCCACATAAGGAATTGCATTTACAAGGTCACGCAAGGTAATACCCGGTTGCATTTCACCTTTAAAACGCACCAGCACAGACTCCGGCATATCCAGTGGCATAACACCTAATGCGGCACCAAAGGCCACCAAACCAGAACCCGCAGGAAAACTAATCCCCATCGGAAAACGTGTGTGCGAGTCACCACCGGTACCGACTGTGTCGGGTAATACCATGCGGTTTAACCAGGAATGAATAACGCCATCACCTGGGCGTAATGAAACGCCACTGCGTGTTTGAATAAAATCGGGCAAGTCGTGTTGCAGATTGATATCGACTGGTTTGGGATAAGCCGCCGTGTGACAAAAACTTTGCATCACCAGATCTGCAGAAAATCCAAGGCAAGCCAGTTCTTTCAATTCATCGCGCGTCATCGCACCAGTCGTATCTTGTGAACCCACCGTGGTCATGCGCGGTTCACAATACGTACCGGGACGTACACCATCGACACCACAGGCTTTGCCGACTATTTTTTGCGCCAGAGTGTAACCTTTGCCAGTATCGGCAGGTGCTACCGGGCGACTGAACACATCTGAAGCATCCAGCCCTAATGCTTCACGCGTTTTATCGGTAAGCGAACGACCAATGATTAACGGAATACGACCACCGGCACGCATTTCATCAGGCATCGTGCTGGGCGTTAATTCAAACGTGCTAAGTGACTTCCCTGCTTCGTTAGTAATTTTTCCTTCAAAAGGATGAATAGTAATGACATCACCCATTTCCAGTTTGGAAACGTCACAGATAACAGGCAAACAACCTGAGTCTTCCGCGGTATTAAAAAAGATTGGTGCAATATTGCCGCCCAATACCACACCGCCCTGACGTTTGTTGGGTACAAAAGGAATATCTTCACCCATATGCCATAAAACGGAATTGATGGCCGACTTACGCGAGGAACCTGTGCCCACAACATCGCCGACATAGGCTAAGGGATGACCCTTGCCTTTTAGTTCTTCAATTTTACTGAGCGCATCGGGCATGCTGTTAATGAGCAGGGCCTTGGCATGCAGGGGAATGTCCGGGCGACTCCATGCTTCGGAGGCTGGAGACAGATCATCGGTATTGGTTTCGCCCGGCACTTTAAAGAC